>DATCUA010000186.1:0-3353 GCA_036567645.1 Rectinemataceae bacterium
CTGCCCAATTCCTCGTCCCTTCCTCGAAGGGCGAAGCCTCGAATGCAGCCCGCAGGAGAGGGGGGGCACCGGCGAGGAGCCTGGGCCGGGCGAAGGCGCAAGCTCCGCGCACGAAGGTCCCGGCTACCGAGCCCGCGAGCCTCATGCCCGAGAAGGGGCTGATGGCGCTCTTGGAGAACATCGACCCCGAGCCGAGCAGGGTGACCGCATCTGGGTCCACGAGGACGAGGTCGGCATCGAATCCGGGCTCAATCCTGCCCTTAGCCGCATCGAGTCCGTACCTGCGCGCCGCGCGCTGGCACGTCGCCTCCAGGAACCTCCCCAGCCCGAGCCTCTTCGCGAAGAGCCCTTGCGAGAGGAGGTAGGGGAAGAGGGTTCCGGTGCCGGGGATGCCTCCGTAGGCCGTGAGTGGATCGCCTGTGTACTTTTCGTAATCGGGTGCCCCGGCGTGATCCGATGCTACGTAATCTATGGTTCCCTCGGCGAGGAGCCTCCAGAGGAGGGCCTTCTGCGAGGCTTCCTTCACGGGCGGGGCTGTCTTCAGGGCCGACCCGAGGCGATCGAAGTCGGACTCGTCGAAGGCGAGGTAGTGGGCGCAGGTTTCTACGCTTGCGCCACCAGCCTTGGCGAGGCGGACGGCCTCGGCCGTGCCCACGTGGACGACATGGAGCCAGGCGTTCGCCTCGGGACGGGCGCGGATCGCCTTCCTGCAAGCCTCTATCTCGGCTTCCATGGGCCGCGAGGCGTAGTAGTCCTTCCAGCGAGGCGGGGAGGAGCCCCTGGCTTTTTCGAGCCTTTCCTGCGCCGCGCGGATGATCTCGGGATCCTCGGCGTGGAGAAGGAGAGGGCGGCCCAGGGCAGAACACAGATCCAGGGCTCTGCCGAAACCTTCCCATCCGAGTGCGGGGAAGCTTTCCATGCCGGAGATGGCGTAACACTTGAATCCGACTACTCGCGGGGCGAGTTCCATGGCGGCCTCCGCCATGGACTTGGGCTCCATGGCCCCGTGGAAGCCCCCGAAGAAGGCATAGTCGACCAGAGCCTTGCCGGAGACTGTGCCCAGTTTGCCCTCCAAGGCGGAAAGGCACGTTACGGGGGGAAGGGAGGTGCAGGGCATGTCGATGACCGTGGTCACCCCTCCGCGCGCCGCTTCCGCTGTGCCGTGGAGGAAATCTTCCCGGTGCGTGAACCCCGGCTCGTCGAAGTGGACATGGGGATCGATGGCTCCGGGGAAGGCCAGGAGGCCCGATCCGTCCAATTCCTCCCCAACATGGCGGTCTCCGGGGCTGCTTCGGCCATCAGCGCCCACCTTTGCAACAGCGCGGCTTCCGGACGCCGAAGCGCGCACCGATACTATCTTCTCTCCCTGGACGAGGATGTCCACGCGCTTGAAATCGTCCTCCCCGGGGAGGGCGGCGAGCAGGTTGCGCATCAGCATGGTTTCTCTCCGCTCAGGGCCGCCTCGATCTTTTCCGGGATGAGGGGAATGGAATAGAAGGGCTCCACGCCTGGTCTGGCCGCCCGAATAGCCTGGAGGATGGCGAAATAGGCGGCGATCCCGTACTGGAGAGGCGGCTCCCCAACCGCCTTGGAGTTGAAGGGAACTTCTGGATTTTCCGTAGGCGGGAGGATGGAAACCTTCGTGTCCGCTGGAAGGAAGTCGGCGTCGGGTACCTTGTAGGTGGAGAGGCTGTCGGTCAATGGCTTCCCGTCGGCTCCGAAGCGCAGATCCTCGAGGAGGGTCCAGCCCAGTCCCTGGGCGAGGGCTCCCTCGATCTGGCCAAGGTCCACTTCCGGATCCAGGCTCTTGCCCGAATCGTGCGCGATGGTGCAAGAGAGCAGTCTCGCCCTACCCAGCACGACATCCAGCTCGGCTACGACGCAGGCCGCTCCGTACACGTGGTAGGCGAAGGGCCTGCCCCGTTCGGAGGTAGCGTCGTAGACGAGGCCGGGGGTGGCCCAGAAGCCGTGGGCCGATAGGTCTATCCTCTCCTCGTCGGCGGCGGCCACGAGTCTGGCCCAGTCGAGCCCGCTGGGCGTACCGTTCAGGTTCACGCGCCCCTCCGCTATCGATACGCTCTGGAGATCGGCGCCGAGCATTTGCGCTGCCTTTCGCCTGAGCCTCGAGAGGATCTCGTCGCAGGCCAGCTTGGCCGCCATGCCGTTGAGGTCGGCTCCCGTACTCGCTGCCGTGGGAACGGTATTGGCAACGGTGAGGGTGCTCGTGCGCTCCACGCGCACGAGGCCGAGGGGAACTCCCAGGCTCTTCGCGACGACCCGGGCTATCTTCCTCGACACCTGCTGGCCCATCTCCACGGCGCCCGTCGACACGAGAACCGAGCCGTCGGCGTAGACGTGGACGAGGGCGCCCGCCCTGTTCATGGTCAGCTTCGTGAACGAGATGCCGAAGCAGATGGGGATGATGGCCGCCCCGCGCTTCTTGAGGCTGCTGGACGCGTTGAAGCTCCCGATATCCTTCTGCAGGTCTTCCCATCCGCATTCTTCGAGGAGGGCGCCATAGGCTTCCCCGGCTCTGCAGGACTTCAGCTTCATGCCGAAATGCGTGGAGTCCCCTTCCTGGAAGAGGTTCATCCTCTGGAGGAGCTCCCTGGGCTTGCCCATCTTCACGGCCAGGGCGTCCAGGGCGGATTCTATGGCGAAGAAGGCCTGGGGGGCGCCGAAACCCCTGAAGGCGGTGAAGGAGGGCAGGTTCGTCCTGCACATATAGCCTGTCACCCTGACGTTGGGGATCCTGTAGGCACCCGTTGCGTGGAGGAGGGTTCGCGAGAGTATGGCGGGGGAGAGGTCGCAGGTGCAGCCTGAGTTCTGGTAGTACTCGGCTTGGAAAGCGAGTATCCTCCCTTCGGCGTCGGCTCCTATCCTGAAGTCGCTCGAGTAGGGGTGGCGCTTGCCCGTGGCTACCATGTCGTCGTGGCGGTTGAGGTAGAGGCGCACCGGTCTTCCGGTCACCCAGGATCCGAGGGCGGTCAGAGCGGCCCAGGGGGCGGCTTGGTCTTCTTTTCCACCGAAGGCTCCGCCCAGCCTCCGCGCTTCCACTTCCACCTTGTTGTAGGGGAGGCCGAGGACGGCGGCTACGGCTTTCTGCACCCCCGTCGGGCTCTGGGTGGAGGAGAGCACGAAGATGGAACCCGAATCTCTGCGCTCGGCGAAGGCTCCCTGAGTTTCGAGGTAGAGATGCTCCTGTCCGCCCGAGTCCGCCCTGCCCGATACGACGAAGGCGCAAGCGTCGAATGCGGAAGCGCAGTCTCCCCAGGCTATGGTCCGGGAAGGGAGAATGAGGTCTCCGGCGGCCGCGGCCTCGCGGGGATCGGTTCGGGCGGGAAGGCTTTGGG
>DATCUA010000187.1:0-3570 GCA_036567645.1 Rectinemataceae bacterium
CAGGGAAAGAGCGGCCTTCCGCCTGGAATCACGGGGCCTGGATCTGGGATTCGCCTATCAGGGGGTGAACCTGGATATCGCGAAATCCCTCGCGGCCCAGCTGGGAGGCGAGCTCCTGATTGAGACCGGCGACTCTTTCTCGCTCGCAATCTTCTTCCCCCTGCCTGGGGGAGATAAGGAAAAGGATTCGAGAAATACATAAACCAATCCGCCAAGGAAGCGGGGGATCAAGGAGCCAATAGTATGTCTCGCAAGAACGAACTCATCATCGTGGGCGCCGGGGCCGCTGGCCTATCGGCCGCCCAGTACGGGGCCAGGGCCAATCTCGACACCCTTGTGCTGGAAGAGATGGCGCCCGGGGGCCAGGCTCTCCTCATAGACCGGCTCGAGAATTATCCAGGGGTGCTCGAACCCATATCCGGCTACGATTTCGCGGAGATAATGCGAGCCCAGGCCGAGCGCTTCGGTGCCCGCTTCGAAACCGCATCCGTGCAGAGCATAGCCAAGGAAGGGGAGGACTTCCTCCTCGTCACTTCGGAGGGCGATATGAGGGCCGAGGCTGTGATACTGGCCACGGGTGCCAAGCACAGGCACTTGGGCATTCCCGGGGAGGAAAGGCTATCGGGCCGGGGGGTGTCCTACTGCGCCACTTGCGACGGGCCCTTCTTCAAGGGCAAGCGCATTCTCGTGGTAGGAGGGGGAGACGCCGCGTGCGACGAGGCCATGTACCTCGCCAAGCTTTCAGACAAGGTGACCATGATCCACCGCAAGGAGAGGTTCAGGGCACAGAAGGCCTTGGCCGAGCGAGTGCTCGCCAATCCTTCGATCGAGGTGATCTTCGATACGGTAGCCGAGGAGATTGGCGGCCAGGACAAGGTGGAATTCGTGAGGCTGAAGAACCTCAAGACAGCTGAGGAGGAGACGAGGGGCTTCGATGCCGTCTTCGTGTTCATAGGTTCGGATCCCAACACCTCCATGCTCCCTTCCTCGGTCCTGGACGAGACACGGAGCGTCCTGACCGATTCCAGGATGGCAACAGCGATACCTGGACTGTTCGCAGCGGGAGACGTGAGGGCATCTTTCTTCAGGCAGGTAGTGACCTCCTGCGCCGATGGGGCAATTGCGGCCCATGCCGTCTCCCAGTACCTGGATGAGAAGCGCGGAGCGGCCTATCGCTGATTCGCGGCGAGGGAGTCTTTCCGCGCTTTTGCGCCGAAGCGCCGGGCTGGTCCTCGTCCTCATCGTCTCGGTAGCATGCTTGCTCCCTGCGGGAGCTGTGCCCGGAGGCGCTTCCGTAGCGTTTTTCTCATCTTCGAGGACCGCCTGGGATTTTTGGAAGTCTGTTCCCCCTTCCTTTCTCCCTCTTTCGATACGCCGCGCGTGGGCCATGGATGCGGCGAGGAAAGCCCTCGTGGGGATGAATGAGGAGAGGAGGCTAGCTCAGCTCCTCATGGTGGGGTATCCGGGCACGAAGCCGCCTTCCAGCCTCCTTCGCTGGATAGAGGAACGCGGAATCGGGGGCCTCAAGATTTTCGGGTGGAACGCCCAGGATACGAAGATCCTAGCCGAGGCCGTAAGGACAGCCCAGGATAAGGCCCTCGCATCCTCGTCCTCCATCCCCCTCCTCGTGGCCACAGACCAGGAAGGCGGATGGATCCGCCATGTCAAGGGTTCCACCTCAGAATCGCCAGGAGCCATGGCCATAGGCGCCACCCGATCCGCGAGGGACGCCTATCTCGCCGGCTATCATATCGGCAAGGAGCTGAGCCTCCTCGGCATCAGGATGAATTTCGCCCCCGTTGCCGATCTCGCAACGGAGCCGGATTCCTCCATCATCGGCCCGAGGGCTTTTTCGGACGACCCCGAACTGGCCGCGCGGCTTGCGTCTTCCTTCGCCAAGGGCTCCCTGGCGGCGGGAGTCATCCCCACGGCCAAGCACTTCCCCGGCCATGGAGCTACCAGGCTGGATTCTCACGGAGCCCTGCCCAAGGTAGATGTCGACCCGGCAACATTCAGACAGCGCGAACTCCGTCCCTTCGCCGTCCTCGCCAAGGCCGCGATACCGGCTATGATGACGGGCCATCTCGCCTTCCCGCTCCTGACGGGCAAGCCCGAGCCAGCCTCCCTCTCCCGGGCCCTCATCCAGGGCGAGCTGCGGGGACGGCTTCGGTATAGGGGACTCGTAATCACAGACGATCTGTATATGGCGGGGGCTTCCGCTGGATCCTCGATGCTCGATACCTGCCTATCGGCCATAAAGGCTGGGAACGACATGATCCTCCTCTCCTCCCTGCCCGATTTCGATGGAAACCTCTGGGCGGGCTTGTCGAAGGCTTATGGATCGGATGCCGAGTTCAGGATGCGCGTAGACGAATCTGCCGTCCGCATTCTAGCCACCAAGCTTCTCCACCTGGGGCCGGCCGGGGCAGCCGGCCTCCTTCCCGATCCCGGAACGGTCGAGGCTGTCCTGCCCGATCCTGAAGCCCAGGCTTTCTTCGCCGATCTCGCCTGGCGGAGCGTCACCCTCGTGAAAGGTTCGGCCCATGCCTTCGCGCCAGAGGGCCCTGTCCTCATAGCCGCCCCTTTCGGGGAGTTTCTCGACCTTGGGGCCAGTCGGTATTCCGATGCTCGGCTCTTCAGGTTCTCGGGAGGCTTGGCCTCGGCTGCCGATCCCGACGAGCTTAGGGCTTTTTCTGGCGCCCTCGAGGAGGCCGAGGCGGCCATTATCTGCGTGGGCTCGGGTTCGGGACTCCAGTTCGCGGAGGCAGCGAGGAGATCGGGCAAGGAATTCGCCGTCATCTCCGTCCTTTCCCCTGCCATCATCCGCCACATCCAAGGAGCCAGGACGATCCTGGCCGTCTATCATTACGCGCCGGCCTGCCTTGAGGCAGGATTCCTCGCCCTCTCGGGGAGGATCCCGGCGAGGGGGAGGTTGCCCCTCTCTGCGCGCACCATGCGCTAAAGGGTCTTTTTGGAAGATGGATAGAGAGAAGAAAGAGACGGAGTGTGGAGGAGAGCTTCTCTGCGGCGTGGACGAGGCAGGGCGCGGTCCCCTGGCTGGCCCGGTGTGCGCCGCCGCCGTCATCCTCCCAGATTCGTTCCCCTTCGGCTGTCTGGACGATTCCAAAGCCTTGAGTCCGCGCGCTCGAGCCGCAGCCTACGACATCATCGTCGATAGAGCCTTGGATTGGGCGGTCGGCTGGTCCACTCACGAGGAGATAGGCGACCTCAACATCCTGAAGGCCAGCCTTCTCGCCATGCGAAGGGCTTGCCTAGCCCTGAGCCTTCGGCCTGACCTCGTTCTCGTAGACGGCACCATCCTGCCGCCAATCCCTTTCCCAGCTCGAGCCATCGTGGGCGGGGACGCTCTCGAGCCGGCCATCATGGCAGCATCCATACTAGCCAAGGTGGCTCGGGACAGGCTGATGGAGAGGCTCGACATCGTCTCGCCGGAGTACGGTTTCGCACGTCACAAGGGCTATCCCACAGTAGCCCACAGGAAGGCTATACAAAAAGCCGGACCCTCGCTTTGGGCGAGGCCCGGCTTTAAATGTGGCATCTGAAAACCAA
>DATCUA010000188.1:0-3173 GCA_036567645.1 Rectinemataceae bacterium
CGCGCAGATGCCGGAACTGGGCAAGAAAAAGCCGACGATAGAAATCCCTGCGCCTGCAGCCTCTGCTCCAGCCTCCCCTCCCCTCGTGGAAAATTACATCTCCTACGGGCTCGACGAACTCGCCTCAGCCCAGGCTCTGAAATACATAGGCTCGATCGACAAGGCCAAGGAAGCCGAACTGGCTTTCGCTTTATCGGCCCAGGGCCAGCACTACGCCGCCCTTCGCCTGGCTCGGGACGCCGTCAACCGAGGTCTGGGCTCATCGATGCCCGAGCTTTGGGGTCTGGTGTACCCCCTGGCATGGCGGCCCATCGTGTCCGCAGGGGCCACTATCCCCGGCATACCCGAAGCCCTCGCCTATGCCATCATCAGGTCGGAAAGCGTTTTCGACCCCAAGGCTGTCTCGTACGCCGGGGCCGTTGGGCTCACCCAGCTCATGCCCGCCACGGCTGCCGAGACGGCGAAGGGCATCGGCATCACGAAGCCGGTACTCACCGATCCCGAAGTCAATGTGCGCATCGGGATGACCTATTACTCGTACATGCTCGCGCGTTTCGGGGGCAAGCCCATGCGCGCCATGTTCGCCTACAACGCGGGCCCTTCGAGGATGGCCGGCTGGTCCAAGGAATCGGGCGAGCTTCCCGACGACATCCTCCTCGAGACTCTGCATATAGCCCAGCCGCGTCAATACGCCAAGAACATAATCCAGGCCGCCCTCGCCTACGGCAAGATCCACTACGGCATACTCCCGGGGAAGCTCCTCGACTACCTGGTTCTGGGCAAGCCGCTGGAGCCTGAGGCCCAGGTCCAGCCAATATCGGCTTCGGCGCCATCCCAAACGACAGATGCCGCGCCAGTAGCCGCGTCGGCTGGGGCGCCAGCTACCGCCAGCGTGCCGACGCCTTCGGCGGAGGCCCCGGTAACGAACAAGACCCCTCCTCCCGAACCCAGGCCGGGCATCAGCGAGTTCTAAGGAGTCTTGCCGCACGTATGGCTGCCCCGCCGCGCCCCACTGCCGCGGGCTGCCCGCGACAACCTGTCGTTGATGGCGAGGCCCAGCCCCTTTTCTGGTACGCGTTCGGCCATAATCGAGCCGTATTCCGATGTGTCGAGCTCGTGGAGGAGAGCGAAGAGCCTGGATGCGGCCTCGCGGAGGTCTCCGTTTTCCGAAAGCGCGAATACGGCCGCGAAGCCGCCTTTCCGCGCCAGGGCCGAAGCGGCCGCCTCATCCAGGACGATAGCGGCGCAGCCCTCCCCGATCTCATCCCTGGAGAGAGCTGCGAGCCCCCCGGCTGGATAGAGGCGCAGGGAAGCCGAGGGGGCGTAGTGGCCAGCCAGCTGTCCAGGGCTGGAGAGGGGGGCATGCCCGGCCTTGGATTCCGGCGCCCCAGCAACTGCGATATCGCCAGCCAATTCCCTGAGGCGCTCCAGGGGCAGGCCTCCCGGCCTGAGGAGCCTGGGAGGCCCATCTCGGGACAGATCGAGGACTGTGGACTCAACCCCCACGGCGGAGGGGCCTCCGTCCACGATATAGTCCACCTTGTCGCCCAGGGTACGGGCCACGTGCATGGCTGAAGTGGGGGAGATATAGCCGAAGGGATTGGCCGAGGGGGCCGCCACGAGGGTGCCCGAAAGCGCGATTATCCTGCGCGCAACGGGATGGGAAGGCAGCCTCAGGGCTACCGTGTCCAAGCCCGAGGTCACGATGCCGGGCACCTCGGGGCGCTTGGGCAGGACGAGAGTGAGTGGCCCCGGCCAGAGAGACTCGGCCAGGCGCCTCGCCATGGGAGGGAAGGCCGAGGCGGCCCTTTCAACATCGGACAGTTCGGCTAGATGGACGATGAGGGGATCGAAGGAAGGTCGTGCCTTGGCTTCGAACACCTTAGCCACGGCCTCGGGGTTGAAGGCGTCGGCGCCCAGGCCGTATACGGTCTCGGTGGGGATGACGACGAGCTTTCCTTCCGCCAGGGCTCGGGCGGCCGTTTCGAGGGAGACTTCGCCGCAATCCAGGATTCGCATGGGGAGAGATTATCCGCGTAGGGCTGGAATGACAATCCTAGCGCCACACGCTCCACGACACCGCGTTGCCTTTCGATGCGAGCCATTCGCCCAGCCTCGCGCAGACAGACTCCAGTTCCTCCCCTTCCGGGCCGGCTGGCGCATAGATGAAAGCCGCCACCGATACCGGCTGGGAGAATATCTTGGTCGCCATGGAGTCGCGCACTGGGTTGGCCGTGGGGACGAAGATCTCGCCTTCTTTTCTACAGACGATTAGGAGGTCCTCCAGGTCGATCTCCTGGCCCCCGGAATTGAAGACATAGGCTTCTCCGGCTTTGCCCCTCCTGAGGTGGAACTCCCTGCCGGCCTTGCCAATATCGACAATCGAGATGGGGTAGCCCGAGCGGAGGCTCTCGATGTTGGCCGCGTCGACGGGAAAGTTGACGCGGGGGAATTCTCCTCCCAGGGCCGCGGCGAGGAGGTATTCGCTGGAGGGCTTGGCCCTGCCCGCGGGCTTGTAGGAGCCGTAGCGCAGCATGTCCCGCACGGCGGCTTTCCTGGAAGCGCTGGGCGCGGCTCGAGGATCAGCGAGGAAGGCGTCGAGCGCCCTATCGATGTCGGCGCAGGGCTCTTCGTCCCAGCCTACATTCTCAGCCTGTACGATGCCCAGGCGGACGGCTTCCAGATTCCCTTCCCCGGCACAGCTCAATTCAATACGCACCTCGTCCTCCGCCGCCGATTCTCGCCCGGGGCGGATGCGGGGTCAAGGCGCCGGAAAGACGGGGCCGTGCCCCATCCCCTCCTCAGGCTCCCTTCTCTTTTCGTTTGCAAAAAGCCAGCCAGCGTACTACTATCGCCCTGGAGGAGGAAGCGTCCAGTGGTCAAATTCCTCAAGCAACCCATGATGCGGCGGGTGCTCTACGCGCTTGTCCCGATCTATCTCTATAGCCTCTGGCTCTATGGCCCTCGGCTTCTCGCCTCGGCACTCCTCGTGTTCGCCCTCGGTGCGGCTACTGAGTGGCTCTTCGAGCGCAAGCGTTCCAAGAAGCTGAGCGAGGCTGTCCTCGTCACCTGCGCCTTGTTCGCCCTGGCCTTTCCTCCCCGCACCCCCCTCTGGATTCTCGGTGTGGGCATCGTCTTCGCGGTAGCCATGGGCAAGGGCGTCTACGGAGGCT
>DATCUA010000189.1:0-12137 GCA_036567645.1 Rectinemataceae bacterium
CCCACGCCGGGCAGGGACATGAGGGCTTTTTCGTCGGGCGGGAGTATTCCCGCCCAGGGGCCGGCTATGACGGATGATGCTGCGTGGAGGGCTAGGGCCCTTCTGTTGTAGCCGAGTCCGCTCCACGCCAAGAGAACTCTCGACTTGGGCGCCCGCGACAGGCTCGCAGCGTCCGGGAACTCCTGCATCCAGCTGATGAACCTCGGTATCACCCGGGCCACTTGAGTCTGCTGAAGCATGAATTCGGAGACGAGGACAGAATAGGGTTCGTAGGTCTTTCTCCAGGGCAGATCGCGCCCGCAGGATTCCCAGGCTTCGTAGACGATTTTCCTGAATTCTCCGGGCTCGGGCCTCTCCGGATGACAGGCGCAGGGCTCTGTATCGCCGGGCGCTATCGCCCCAGGCGCGTATAGTTCAGGAATAGATGTGGGCGTACTCGTGGAGCAGCTCCTGGGCCTTGGTCTTGCAGCCTCCGCACACGGTGCCGATCTTCGTGGCTTCCTGGAGATCCTGCCAGGTCCGGGCTCCGGCCTTCACCGCAGTCTCGATGTCCTTGTCCGTGATATTGAGGCAGGTGCAGATGACTATGGCGTCCTCGCCCTTGAGCTCGCCCGCCCTGCCATGCTTTTCCAGGTACTGGTCTATGGCTGCCCTCAGCGCCTTGTCCCCGAGGACGGAGCAATGGATTTTGTTGTCGGGCAGGCCGCCCAACTTGGCGGCGATGTCCGAAGGACGGATCGTGTATGCCTGACGCAGGCCCATGCCCTTCACCGACTCGGAGAGCATCGATGTGGAGGCTATAGCCGATGCGCAGCCGTAGGTCTTCCACCGCACGTCCACGATGACGTCATCCGTTATCTTGAGGAGGAACATCATCTGATCCCCGCATTTGATGTTGCCCACCACTCCCTCGGCGTCCGCAACGAAGTCCTCGTCCGGATCGAACACATTGCGCGGATTCGTGAAATGATCTTTCACCACGTCGGAGTACAGCCACTTGAAGGCGTCCATTTTCTCTCCTTGAGGCGCTCGGCCTATTTTCGTTCGTTTTCGCTCGGGGTTCGGAGGGCGATGGCGGCGGCTGAATCGGAAACGTCTTCCGGGGCAACCGCAGCAGTCACTGTCGACATTCGCCTGAGGCGGGCTATTATGGGCGGCAGCTTTTCGAGAACGTAGTCCACTTCGGCTTCCGTAGTGTCCCTTCCGAGAGAAAAGCGTATCGAGCCATGGGCCAACTCTGGTCCCAAACCCGTTGCCAGGAGGACATGCGAAGGTTCGAGGCTCCCGGATGCGCAGGCCGAGCCGGTGGATACGCGGATTCCCTCAAGGTCCAAGGAAAGGAGGATGGCCTCGCCCTCGGCCCCGGGGAAGGATACGTTGAGTGTGTTGGGCAGGACCTCTGTAGGATGACCATTTATCCTGATGTGGGGGATGGAAGCGAGCAACCCATCCCTGAGGCGATTGCGCAGCCCCATGAGCCTCGAGCCGAAGGATTCTAAATCTGAAAGGGCCAGCTCGGCCGCCTTGCCGAATCCGAGTATGCCAAGGTTGTTGTACGTGCCCGCCCTCACCCCGTTCTCCTGGTGCCCGCCCCGTATGAGTGGGACGATGGGCGAGCCTGAGCGGACATAGAGGGCGCCGACGCCCTTGGGTCCATAGATCTTGTGACATGACATGGTGAGATAGTCCACTCCCAGGCCTAGGACGGACAAAGGCAACTTTCCTACAGCCTGGGTAGCGTCGGTATGGAAGTAGGCTCCGTTCGCCTTGGCGAGCTCTGCCAGGCTGCGAATGTCCTCTACTGTCCCAATCTCGTTGTTCGCTGCCATGACGGATACGAGGAGTACATCTGGGCCGAGTTCGCGCCTGTACATATCCATGTCTATTCGCCCGTCCCCGTCTACGGCGAGGTAGACCACCTCGAAACCCTCCTCGGCGAGGTAGGCGGCGGCATTCATCACGCAGGGATGCTCGATAGCCGAGGTAAGTATCTTTCGCCTCGAACCCTTTCGACCGATGTCGTACATGGTCTGGAAGACAGTGTTGTTGGATTCGGAACCGCCCGAAGTGAAATAGATTTCCTGAGGATCGGGGGCTCCCACGAGAGCGGCCACCGCTGACCGCGCCTTTTCTATCTCGGCCCTCGCCCGCCTGCCGGCCTCGTGCATCGAGGATGCGTTGGCGAAGATATCCAGAGCTTCGACCATCAGCTTCTTCACTTCGGGCCGCAATGGGGTGGTGGCGTTGTAGTCCATGTAAACCTGCGCAATCATAGAGAGACTCCTTTGCGGGAAGGATGATCTAGGCCCTCCCCTTCCTCTGCGAAGCGTTCGTTAGCGAGATCCCCGAGGCTGACGGAGGAGAGATACTCATCCACCGCGGATTTGAGGCCGAGCCAGAATCTCCGCGGCATACAGGATCCTCCGAGGATGCATGAAGCGGCGGAATCGAGGCAGTCCACCGGCCGCACTTCGCCTTCCGTCGCTTCCACTACCTCCAGCATCTTCACGTGCGCCGGATCCTTCGCCAGCCTGTATCCGCCCATCCTCCCCCGGCCCGAGACGACTATGCCCGCGGCCTTGAGCTGGCCCAGAATGCCTTCGAGGTATTTGGGAGAGATCATCTGGGCTTCGGCAATGCGAGCGGCAGAATCCTCGCCGCGGCGGGCGAGGTGGACGAGGGCCCGGATGGCGTACTGGGTCTTGGCCGGGACCTGGAACACAGATGGTTTCTCCTTAATTCCTATGGGAATACTAGGAATATCTCATAAAGCCCTTCTTCTGTCAACGTGCATGAACCTAGGTTTCTCTCTCGCTCTCCCCGCGGTATAATCGCTCAGGCGGGCGGCGGGAGGGGAAGCCGGCTACTCCCTGTCCGAGCGCCAAGAGATTCGCGGAAAGAGGATGATACATGCCTTTGTTGCCTTCATCGCCTGCCGGCTTCGCCGGAATGGACGTGACTATCATGGGACTCGGCCTCCATGGCGGAGGCCTCGAGAGCGCTAGGTTTTTCGCAGAGCGCGGAGCCCGAGTATGCGTTACCGACTTGAGGGACGAAAAGCTTCTCCAGCCCTCGATCGAAGCCCTGTCCGGCTTTCCGATCCGCTACGTTCTCGGCCGTCACGAGATAGCCGATTTCAGCAAGGCCGATCTGGTGATCAAGAATCCGGCGGTCCGGCCTTCCTCGCCCTATCTCGCCGCAGCCAAGACTATAGAATCCGACATCTCAATATTCCTGAGGTATTCAGCCTCCCCCCTCGCCGCCGTCACAGGATCCAAGGGCAAATCCTCCACGGCATCGGCCATCTTCCACGGATTCGCCGCATCGGGCCGGGAAGCGTTATTGGGAGGCAATATCACGGTTTCGCCCCTGAGCTTCCTGCATAGGACCGCTCCGGACATTCCGGTGGTGCTCGAACTCTCGTCCTGGCAACTTGCCGACCTCAGAGGAAAAGGCGTTCTCAAACCCAAGGCAGCCGTGATCACGGCAATCATGCCCGACCATCTCAATTACTATACATCGATGGAGGAGTACGTGTCCGACAAGAGGGTCATCTACTCCGGGCAGGGATCGGACGATTTCACGATATGCGATTTAGACTCAGACTGGGGAAGAAGCTTCGCTGGCGAGACCAGAGCCAAAGTCCTCTATTACTCGGAACATAGACATGAGCTCGAGGGAGCTTGGCTCGAAGAAGGCCGGGAGGACGTGGCTTGGGAAGGTGCAGCATCAGGATGGTCGGCTTTCGGCGGGAAGGAGTCGCCGATTCTCCCCTCCTCTCTCCTCGTCCAAGGCACCCACATGAAGAAAAACCTCCTCGCCGCCAGCTTGGCCCTCCAGACCTTCGGCCTCACCCCGGAGAGCATCCACTCCGCCATGGGAAGCTTCGGGGGAGTGGAGCACAGAATGGAACTCTTCGCCGAATCCGGCGGCGTGCGCTGGTACAACGACTCGGCCGCCACTATCCCCCAGGCGTCCCTGGCCTCCCTCCAGTCCTTCACCGAACCAGTCATCCTGATAGCAGGAGGAGCCGACAAGAATCTCGACTTCGAGCCGGTAGCGGAGGGTTTCAGAAGAGCCAAAGCCATCATTCTCCTTGATGGTAGCGCCACGGCCAAGTTCGTGGCAGCGCTCGAACGCGTTGGTATCCAGTACTTCGGGCCCTTCGGAGATATCGGCTCGGCCGTCGCCGAGGCAGACCGGCTCTGCTCGCCCGGATCGGTCGTACTCCTATCTCCCGGTTGCGCCTCGTTCGGTATGTTCATCCATGAGTTCGACAGGGGGGAAAAGTTCAAGAAGGCTGTACGCTCCTACCTCGGCTTGGCCTAGAGACCCGTATCGGGATTCCGGCGAAGAGCCGAGAGGGGCCCGATCCTCGCAGAGGAATAGTGGCGGGTCGCTGGCCTTCGGCCATCGCCGAAAGCGCCCTGATCGTCAGCAGAAAGCGATGGCGACATAGCCCACGAAAGACTCGGCCCTGATCGTATCGAGGCTTGTGCCGTATTCGAGGAGGCGAGCTTCCGTAGCTCCAGTTTCCAGGGCGAAGCCGATAGCGGCTGCTGCGGCTCCCGCTGAACACGAGCAGGCCTTCTTCCGCGATGTCGCCAGGCAGGCTTCGCTATCCATGGCGAGAAGGGAATCAACGAAGGCCTTGTCGTTCACCTTTCTGACCCAGGTTTCGGCTTCCGGCCCCAAGCCCATGGGCGAGAACCCATAAGCTCGCCCATAGTGGGTGAGGTCGGTCGATCCTACGCAGGCTGTCCGTATACCGAGGATAGCCGAAGCCCGTCCGAGGGCCGCACCCAGTTCTTTAGCCTCTGGCCGCGGGGGGCAACGTAGCCAAAGCACCTTGGAGCCTGGATGGAGGGCGGCAACGAGAGGAAGGAGGACTTCCACGGAATTGTCGGCCTCATCGTCCTGCGCAAGGGGCGGGAATCCCTGCTCCCGCAGCTCGGCGAAGAGGGCTTCCCTGAGCTCGGTATCGGCCTCAATGACAGCGCCTACAGTCTGGAAACGGGTTTCGGGGGCGCATAGGAGGGGATCTGATGGTCCGAGGTGTCCGCCCACGATGGCTATCGTATCGCAGGGGCCGAGGGAGGCTAGCGCCTTGGCGGCCATGCGGCCGGAATAGTGCCAGCCGGCGTGGGGAGAAACCGCCGCCTTGGCCTGGAGGCAGCGCAGATCGGCCGACCAGGAATCTAGAAGCTCCTTCACTTCCCTGGCAGCACCAGGATACCAGCCCGGCCTCAGGGCAGGCCGCCTCAGCGAATCGCCGCCTACCATTGGCTTTCCCTCCCTTGTGCATAGTATATACGCTACCGCGCATCCTGTGATCCCCAATTTTCGCTTATCCGTTTGCAGACGGGCGCAAAAAGCGCGCAAGCCCATCCCTTCCCCGGCCGATACTCTAATAAGACCAGGAAGGTGATATGAGAAAGAAACTACGCGTGCTCGCCGCAGTGGCAACCATTGTCGCGATGGCGGCTTCCGTCGGGCTTTTCGCATTCAGGCTCTCGGGGCTGAGGGCTTCAGGAGAGCGCTCTGCCGGAGCCGAGTACTCGATCCTGAGGAACGCTATCATCCCCATACAGTCACAGAATGATCTCTCGGAAGAGTTCCTGAGGAACCGGCTATCGGCTCTCTACCAGGGATCGGATCGGCTCCTAGCCGCCCAGGTGCAGAATAGCGAGGGGCTTACGGTCTGGAGGATACCCGCTTCATCCACGTATTTCGCCAATCCGGGAGATCAGGGCGCCATCTCCGGCTTTTTCGCCCCGGAGAGCTCAACACTAGTCTTTTCTACTCCCTTGACTGGCGGAATGAAGCTCGCCGCCCTCTACACTACCCTAAAGCGATCGGATATCTCCAAAGCCGCCCTACCATCCCTCCTGCTCTCTCTCGCCTGGTTTGCCGCCATCCTCCTGGCCACCCTCTTGCTTCGGAAAGACGGGGAGGAGGAAACCTCAGGCGGCCAAACCTCGGAGGAAGCAGAGAACGGAGCCGAAATCTCGGACCCTGCTCGCGGCGAGACTTCGAGCGCGGCTGTCGAAGAAGAGACAGAAGCTGCCCCGCCCTCGGAAGCAATCGAAGGGAATCCGGATTCCGCCGTTCCGACGGAAGCAAATATCGATTCAACGCGTTCCTCTCCCGGCAGTGCTCCAGATGAGGCATCAGAGGACGAGGACCTGGATGAGGTGGTGGAAGAACTCGTGGAGCTGGAAGAAGCGAACGAGCGAGAAGTCGAAGATGATACCTCGGCCGAAGCCGTAGCAGGGAAAAAGCAGGGTTCGGGAAGGAACTTCGAAGAGAGCCTGGCACGGCTCGAAGAAGAGATACGCGAATGGTCGCTGAAAAAAGAAGCGCAATCCCTTCCTGCTTCAGCTCAGCCTCCTGGGCCGCCTCAGTCTCCGTCTTCTGGCCAGGTCCTCAGTTCGGACCAGCCTCCGAACCCGGCCCCAAAGGCTCAAGCTGACCAGGCCGAAGAGCCTCCGGCTCCCTCTGCCGCACAGACGCCCGATGAAAGGCGAGACCTGGCGGATCTTCCCCTATCTCTCAGCCTCCAAGATCCAGCTCTCCAGGAGAGGCTGGCTTTTGAACTGAAGCGAGGCAGCTTCGATCTCGCCCTCCTCCTCATCCACTGCGGCTTGGGATCGGAAGCCTATCCTGCGGGCGATCCGGCTGCTGCGGCCCTCGCCGCAACCTTGCGCGATTACGTAGGATCGAAAGATCTCGTCTTCGAGCTGTACAAAGGAGGCCTGGCCGTCATCCTGCCCTCGATCGACCTGGGAGCTGCCTTGAAGATGTCCGAGGATCTGGCCGATGTGTTGGCCACAACCCTCGGCCTGTACATGGATATAGAAAGCGAGGCTCCCGTGTATATCGGCATATCCAGCGTAGCTAGAAGGAGCGTCGAAGCGGGCAAGCTGTACAGAGAGGCTTCGACGGCCGTACACAAGGCATTCGCTGGCGGGCCGTCCAAGATCCTGGCCTTCAGGCCCAAGTCATGATAGGCGCCTAGTCCCGGTGCTCCAGAGGGAAGACCATCCTGTCCCTGGTGAGAACCGTATCGGGGAATACTTCCCTGGCCTCTTCGAGGAGGATCTTGAGCTCCTTGTCGGCGTATCTCGGACTGTAGTGGATGAGCCCGAGCTTCTTCACTCCCCCGGCCGCCCGCGCGAGAAGGGCGGCCTGACGGGCCGTCATGTGGCGCTTTTCCTGGGCCGAGGCCAAGAGGGCTTCCTCGAACATCCCTTCGCAGATGAACAGGTCTGAACCCGAGGCTTCGGCTGCCGCCTCAGGCAGGTAGAGGCTGTCCGTCAGATACGTGATCTTCCTGCCCGAGCGCGGCGGCCCGAGCACATCCGAGGGCTTGACCGACCTTCCGTCTTCGAGAGTGAGTTCCTGCCCTCCCTGCAGGGCTGACCAGAGGGGTCCCATGGGCACGCCGAGCTCCAGGGCCCGTTCCGGATGGAAGGCTCCGGGCCGCGGCCTCTCCTCCAATGCGTAGCCATAGCAGGGCTTGGTATGGCGCAGAGGGAAGGAGCGGATGGAGAACTCCTCGGTCTCCCAGAGAGCTGAGCCCTGGGTGAACTCGCGGACTATGATCTCGTAATTCACGTACATGTCCAGGGACCGTCTGGTCTGCTCTACGAATTCGGCGATCTTCGGCGGACCGAAGATATAGAGGGGCTGATCCCTATCCACCTGGCTCGAGAGCATGAGGATGCCCGGCAGGCCCGTCACGTGGTCGGCATGCATGTGGGAGATGAAGACGGCGGTTATGTTTTTCCAGCGCAGGTTGAGACGCCGGATGGATATCTGCGTGGCTTCCCCGCAGTCGAAGAGGAAGAGCTCGCCCTCCCTGCGCACGAGAAGGCTGGTTAGGTGCCGATAGGGCAAGGGCATCATGCCGCCGCAGCCGAGGACGAAGGCTTCCAGGTTCATGGGCTGGAACTATAGCCGAGGCGGCCCGCCAGCTTCAAGGGCGAAGTCTGGACAAGAGCGGCAAATTCGTGGGACACATCGGGCATCGCAGGCATCTTCATAATGCCCGACAAGTATATTCAGTCTTAGCGGAGTGGATACCCAAGGAAGCATTGCCAGCTTCTCTGGCTGGGACTGAAAATCGGGCCGTACTAGGCAAAGCTCCTTCCCTGTGCAACTATGCACCCATGAATTCCTTTTCCGTGCCCGGGCTGGACGAACGCCTGCTCCAGGCCTTTTCCAAGCTCGGATTCAGCTCGCCTACCAGGGTTCAGTCCGCGGCAATACCTCTTGTACTCGAAGGCGCTGATCTCGTCATCAGCTCGGAAACCGGCACGGGCAAGACCTTCGCCTATCTCGCGCCGATCTTCGAATCAGCGAAGAGCCTGGATCCGACCCGCGGCCCCGTCGCCCTCATTCTGTGTCCAACCCAGGAGCTAGCCATCCAGGTTTGCGGCCAAGCCGAGGCCCTCTCGGAAGCTTCGGGGCTGGGATTGGTCGCAATATCCCTCCTGGGAGGCAGCCCCCTCTCGCGCCAGCAGAGCGCCTTGAAAAGAAAGCCTTCTATTGTCGTAGCCACTCCTGGCAGAGCTTTGGATCTGGCCGACACAAGAGACTTGAGGCTCGATTCCATCCGCTATCTCGTGCTGGACGAGGCTGATCGCCTCTTCGGCAAAGAGTATAGGGACGCCGTGGAATCCATACTCAAGCGGACATCCAAGGCATCCAGGATCCTCGCCTCGGCGACGATCAGAGAGGGAACCAAGGCCGCTGCCGCGCCCTACCTGCGCTCGCCCCGCTTCCTCGATTTGACCGACGAGGGTGTCTTGGGCGGGGACATCGAGCATTGGGTATTCTATGTCCAGCACAGGAAAAAGCTCGAAACGCTCAAGAAACTGGAACGGGCTCTCAGACCCGAGCGCTGCCTGGTATTCGCCTCCAGCAGCGACAGGGTGGAGCGGGCATCGAATACCCTCGAAAGCATGGGATTGGCACCCGGCTCCCTCCTCTCATCCCTACACAAGGAATCCAGGCGCGTCGCCATCGACAAGTTCGCCAGGGGAGAGTCGCGCTACCTCGTGACAAGCGATCTAGGAGCCCGCGGCTTGGACATAGCCGGCATAAGCCATGTCGTCAGCCTGGACTTCCCCGAGGACGCATCCTGGTATGTCCATAGGGCTGGCAGGACAGGCAGGGCCGGCCTGCATGGCGTATCCATCCTCCTCGCCGATGGCGTAGAGCTGAAGCGGGCTTCCCGCCTCGCCGTGGACAGGGGTTTCGTTTTCAGGACCAAGGCATTGATCCAGGGAACCGTAGCCGAGCCGACTGTGGAGGAATTCTTCGCCGAGGTGGAGCGAGGGGAGGAAGAGAGGCGATCCTACCTCGCTGGCCGGGAAAGGAGCCCGAGGAAGCGGGCATGATACGGGAAGGCAGGCCCCTCCTGCCCTCGGTCATCGAGGACATGGGGAATCCTCCCTGGGACGCGGCTCGAGGGAGAATCCTGATCGTGCGCCTCTCCCGCTGGCAGGACGTATGCCAGTCCAGCTCCCATATCTTTCTGTTCGGCGAGGCGAGAAAATCCCTTCCCAAGGCTTTTCTGGACTTTGCCTTCCTCCCGCCGAAAGAGGAGCGCATGCGCCTGAGCCGCTCGGGAGAACCCTGGTTTTCGGGAAGGGCTTCGGGAGCTTCTCCTCGGGATTTCGACCTCATCCTCGTTTCCAACGCCTTCGCCCTGGAACTCGTCAACCTCCCCTATCTCTTCTCCACAGCCGGCCTGCCTATCGAGGCGGAAGACAGAGCTACCCTTCCCGCCTGCCCTCTCGTCATAGCAGGAGGCTCCAACGCCTCGGCTATGGGAGCCCTCGTGCTGCCTCCCTCCGGGCCAGGAGCCCCGGCCCTCGCTTCATTCGTCGACGGCATCTTCTTCGGCGAGGGCGAGGACAGGGCGGGCAGGCTCGCTTCCATCCTCCTGGAGGGATCGGATTGGGATCGCGCAGGAAAGGCTAGTGGCAGATTGGATCCCGAACGTAGACAAGCTAACCTGAAAACCGCAGCGGAACTGGAGGGCTTCTGGCCATGCCTCCACAGCCCGGGCGCCAGGCGCGTCCTGGCTCCAGGAAGACCCAGGAACGATATCTCCCCGCTTGTTCTGAACAGTCCCACGGCCTCGGCCGCCCGCCTCGCCATAACCTCCGGCTGCCCGGGCTACTGCTCCTTCTGCCTCGAAGGATGGGACAGGAGCCCCTACGCCGAGGGGGAGATCGATCGCCTCCTCTCCGAGGCTTCCCGCATACGGGCTTCGACCGGAGCGAGCGATCTGGAGCTGTTCAGCTACAACTTCAACACCCACTCTCGCATCGGGGATCTGATCTTCAACCTCAACAAGGGCTTCGCGAAGGTTTCCTTCATGAGCCAAAGGTTGGATATCCTCGCCAGGAGCTCCAGGCTCTTCGAGCTCGAGCTGGCCGCCGGCAAGAGGCTCTATACCTTGGGCGTAGAGGGTATTTCGGCGCGCATGAGGAGCTACTACCGGAAGGGGCTCGAAGATTCCGACTTGGAGACATGCATGGACTTGGTCTTTCGCCCAGGTCCGAGCCAGGTCAAGCTCTTCTACATCATATCGGGTCTCGAGGAAAGAGAGGACATCGAGGAGTTTTCAGCCTTCCTGGCCTGGGCAGAAAAACGCAGAAGCCGAGGGACCTCGAAGCTCTTGGTATCCGCCGGTTTCCTCGTAAGGCTTCCATTCACCCCTCTCCAATACTCCGCCCTGAGCTTCGATGCTGAACGGCTCAACTCCATCGCCACATCCATGCGGGAAGCCTGCGAACGGTCGAATGCGGAGTTCCGGCTCGCGGCAAGCGCAGAAGAGAGCTTTGTCGACCAGGCGCTATCCCTCCTCGGCGATCTATGTCGGCCCTGGCTCGCCACCCTGCCCTCGCATGGCTTCACGTATGACGCGAGACTATCCCAGGGCACCTGGAAGAGCCTTCACGCCTACCTCGAAGGAGCGAAAGGCGATGAATTCCATGAGCGGACCAAGGAAAAAGACGGGGCTTTCCGACCTCCCCTTTCTTTTATCGTTCCAGAATCCAGGCACTTGGCCCTGTGGAAGCACTACACGGAGGCGAAGTCCGGGAAGGACAGGCCGAGTTGCCTCGGGGCCTCCTGTACTGCATGCTCTGCATGTTCCGATCCCGGGGAAGTGGCGACCATGACGGGGCATAGCGGGCCGGGCTCGTATAGCGAAAGCCTCATTTCCATCTGCTCGTCCCTCCTTTCCGCCAAATCCAGGTTCCAGCCATGTTACGCAGCCGTGGAACTCGGCCCCGGACTCGCAGGAGCGGAATCTGCCTATAGATCATCATGGATACTCCGAAGCCTCTCGCGTCTCAGGCCGGGCATAGAATCCTTGGTCTTCGAGGCGCGAGAGCAGTTCGTCCCCGATGTCGATACCTGGTACGGCTTTTGCGTTTACGCTCTGTACGGTCCCGCTCCCCGCAAGCTCGGGAAAATGCTCGCCGGATTGCCCGCTTTCTGGCCGCTAGAGACACCCCCGCCCAATTCGATCCTGCTCGACCTGGAGCTGGAGCTCGGACCTTGGAGCGAATCCCGCCTCGCGGCGTCGAGGGAAGCCTTCGAATCCTGGAGCACAGACTCGGGACTCGGCTACACATCGCGAAAGATGACCTCGGGCTGGGCTTTTTCATCGAATTCCCGGGAAAAGGCAGGAAAGAAAGCCCTCCCCACCGCCAGACTCGAGCGCATACAGGAGCGAATCGCTCTCGGGCTTTCCTTATCAGGCGCACGAAGGCTCAGGGGGCTGGTTTCCATCCTGGGCGAGGTTCTGTACGAAGATCCCGTAGTCAGGGTCTTGGGCTGGGAATCCCTGGCTAGCGTCACGAAGCTTTATGAGCGATAAAAAAGCCAGCCAAATCGCATCATGATGCCAAGGCTCTGTATTACTGACCCGGCAATTTAAAAGCTGATAGACGCATATCGAATTGCGGGATCCTGAAAATACGAGATTATTCTTTCAGGACTTTGTCGTAACATTGCCATATAGTTCGTTGCCGATGCTTTCAGGTTTGCTTTTGTCCTCACTGGAGTGCGGGAGCCTACACCGTGCTTCAGATCGGCATTCAGATGTTCGTCAG
>DATCUA010000190.1:0-4901 GCA_036567645.1 Rectinemataceae bacterium
AAATGGGGGCCTAGAATCCCTTGTATAGCCTATCAGGAGCGACGATGACCATTGAACGAAGAAAGCCCCTACGCGCCCGAGTCGGCGTGCTCGGCGTGGGACATCACACGTATTGGAGCCAGTTCGAGGGACTGCGCGAAGTGATGCTGGGCAAGATCGAGACTTTCAAGCTCAAGCTCGGGGGTTGCGCCGTCGATGTCTGGGATTTCGGCCTCGTTGACGATTCCAAAGCCGCCTACGCCGCCCTGGACGAGATGAAGATGGCTGACCTGGATCTCCTCTTCATCGACATGGTCACCTATGCCACCTCGGCCACCTTCGCTCCCCTGGTCCAGGCTTTGAGCATCCCCATCGTCCTCGTCGTGCTCCAGCCCCTCAAGGCCATGGACTACGCACGTGGAACCACGTTCATGCAGCTCTGCAACGACGACTTCTGCTCGGTGCCAGAGTTCTGCTCTGTAGCCGTGCGCATGGGGAAGAAGGCGCCCCCCCTCGTCATCGGCCTCAGGGAGGGAGATGAGGAGGCGGACGAGGAGATTCGTTCCTGGTGCCGAATAGCCCACGTCCTCCACGACCTCAAGCGCGCGCGCATCGGTCTCATGGGCCATGTGCTCGAGTGTATGTACGACATGCACGTGGATCCCTCCCTGATAACGCGGAGCTTCGGCTGCCACGTGGTCCAGTTGGAGCCCGAGGACATATACAAGCACTACTCCCGGCTGGGCGAGGCGGAGCTCGCGCCCATGCGCGCGCGCATACTCTCTTTCTTCGACACGCCCGATCCCGTCTCGGACAACCTCACATCAACCCTCCTCGAGTCCGACCTGGCCGTGGCGGCGAAGGCTGCCGTGGCCCTGGACAGGGCCATAGACGAGCTCGGGCTCACCGGCCTCGCCTACTACTACGAGGGCGAGGAGGGCTCGGATCTCCGCAGGATGGTTACCAACTTCATCGTAGGCAATTCCCTCCTGACTGCGGCGGGCTTTCCCATGTGCGGGGAGTTCGATCTCAAAACCTGCGTTGGCATGCTCATCATGGACAGGCTGGAGATCGGAGGTAGCTTCGCCGAGTTCCATCCCATGGATTTCAACACCGGATCGATCCTCGTTGGGCACGACGGACCCCACCACCTCAACATAGCCGACCGCAAGCCCGTGCTCAGGTCCCTGAGCAAGTACCATGGAAAGCCGGGAAGCGGGGCCGGGGTGGAATTCAAGATAAAGGAAGGGCCCCTCACGATGCTCAGCGTCACTGTAAACTCAGCCGGCATGCTCAAGTTCGTAATCGCCGAGGGCGAATCCCTTCGCGGGCCCATTCCGCCCACTGGCAACACGAACACCCACGGCTACTTCAAGCCCGATGTGAAAACATTCCTCAAGCGATGGACGGCCGAGGGGCCGACCCATCATTTCGCCCTAGGCATAGGGCACCATGGCGACGAACTGGAAAAGCTAGCCCAGACCCTGGGCATAGACTACGCGCGGATTCCCAACGAATAGGCTATCCGGCGGGGGGAGCCAAGGCTTCCCGCGCCTCGGAATTACAAGGAGGAAGGCATGAAGAGAAGAGTATTCGCGGCTTTGACCATCCTGATCCTGGTCTTGGCGCTGGGAACGACCGCCTTCGCCCAGGCCAAGCCGGCCAAGCGCATCAAGATCGGATTCGCCAACATCAACGAGCGATCCGCCTTCACCAAGATGGTGCGCAACGGCATCGAAGCCGAGGCAAAGAAGCGGGGCTGGGACATCGTGAGCGTGGACAACGCCTCGGACGGGGCAACGGCCGTGCGCAACGCGGACGACCTCATCACCCAGAAGATCGACTACATGATCGAGTTCAACGTCGACGGCTCCGTGGCCCCCGTGATCATGGAAAAGTTCAACGCGGCCAAGATCCCCGTGATAGCGGTGGACATCCCCCATCCGGGCGCCGTGTACTTCGGGGCGGACAACGTCAAGGCCGGAACCCTGGGCGGAGAGTTCGCCGGCGACTGGATCAACAAGAACTGGAAGGGCCAAGTGGACTACGTCGTGCTCCTCGCCCAGGCGATGTCGGGCGCCACGGTGGCTCCCCGCGTCCACAAGTTTCCCGACGGCCTGCGCAACAAAGGCATCAAAGTGAACGATAAGCAGATCGTTGTCCTGGATACCTCCGGCGATGTGGCCAAGATGCAACAGATGTTCTCCGACTTCCTCATGGCCCATCCGGACGGCAAGCGCATAGCCGTGGCTTCGATGAACGATCTCTACGCCAACGGCGCCTACTCGGCTGCCGAGATTGCAGGCCGCACGGACGAGGTGGTCATCGTCTCCCAGAACGCGGCCAGGGAATTCGTGGAAGCCCTCTACGCCAAACAGGGCAAGACCAACTGGATCGCCAGCATCGGATTCTTTCCCAACCGCTACGGCGAGTGGATATTCCAGATCCTGGACAAGATGGTAGCTGGGCAGAAGGTCGAGCCCAACTATTATATCGGCCACGAGGCCGTGAGCTGGGACAACATCAAGAAGTACTATCCCCTGGACAACCTGCCCTGGGCGAACCTGAAGTAGCGTTTCTGGGCCGAGGGCCTTATACTCGCCAGGGGGAGACGCGCCCGACCCGAATCGATCCGGGGCGGGCGCGCCGCAATGGCGGGAATGGAGCTCGAAGCCCGGACTCGGGAGACATCGTGGCGGAGAAACGAGATCTGGACGGGGCGGAGGTGATCCTCCGCGCTATCGGCCTCTCCAAGTCCTTCCCAGGCGTAAAGGCCCTCACTGACGTGGACTTCGACGTTCGCAGAGGCGAAGTGGTGGCCCTCCTGGGAGAGAACGGGGCTGGCAAGTCCACCCTCATCAAGATTCTCTGCGGCGTGTACCAGTGCGATTCGGGCTATCTGGAACTCGAAGGCAAGCGCCGTAGCTTCGAAATCCCAATGGACGCCAAGAATGCGGGCATCGGGGTGGTCCACCAGGAACTCAACTACGTGCCGAGCATCTCAGTGGCCGAGAACATCTTCATGAGCGACCTGCCAAGGCGCGGCATCTTCGTCGACCAGAGGCGGCTCGAATCCGAGGCCAAGGCAGTGATGGCCAGGATAGGCCTGGATCTGGATCCGCGCATGCTCCTCGGAAAATGCACGGTGGCGCAGAAGCAGCTCATCGAGATAGCCAAAGTCATGGCTGAGAAGGTGAAGGTCCTCATACTCGACGAGCCTACGAGCTCCCTCAACGACGTAGAGACGAAGCGCCTCTTCGAGCTGGTGGACACTATGGCATCGATGGGCGTGGCCGTCATCTACATATCCCACAAGCTGGACGAGCTCTTCCGCGTAGCGGACAGGGTGGTGGTGCTCCGAGACGGGGTGGTGACGGGCCAGGTGAGGATAGCCGAGGCTACCAAGGATCAGCTCATTTCCATGATGGTGGGCAGGACTATGTCGGTCATGTATCCGAAGCGTGAGTCAACGCCTGGCGAGGTAGCTTTGGAGGTTTCGGGGCTGTGCAGCGAGGCCTTCAAGGACATCGGCTTCAAGGCGCGCAAGGGCACCATCTTCGGCATATACGGCCTTTTAGGATCCGGACATCTCGAGATAGGCCCCACGGTGTTCGGCCAGCTGTCGTATAGCCAGGGCGAGATCAGGGTGGACGGCAAGCCCGTGAAGATCGACAATCCCCTGGACGCCCTGAGGGCGGGCATAGCCTACGTGCCGGCTGAGCGCAAGGTGGACGGCCTGGTGTTGAACGCCTCGGTGAATAGCAACATCATGATCTCCTACTACGCCCTCCATAAGAGGAGGCTCCTTGACCTAGGCCTGGAGGAGAGCATCGGCTCAAAGTGGATAGAGAACCTGAAGATCAAGACCCCCTCGGGGGATACGCGGACCGAGGCCCTCTCCGGCGGCAATCAGCAGAAGGTAGTGCTTTCTCGCTGGCTCGAACTCGAACCTGAGGTGCTCATACTCAACGAGCCCACCAGGGGTATAGATGTGGGCGCCAAGGCGGAGATCTACCGCATACTCCAGGATCTCTGCGCCCTGGGCAAGTGCGTGATCATGATTACTTCGGAGATGCCCGAACTCCTCAATATGAGCGACGAGATCATGGTTCTCCACGAGGGCAGGGTGATGGGCATCATGAGCGCCAAGGGTGCGAGCCAAGAAGAGGTTCTCCGTCTGGCCATCGGCGGCTAGACCAGACGTTTTTTTCGCAAGGCGGGAGAGAATGAGGTTTTCCGATAGAATCAAGAAGCTGAGCTCCTCGGGCGACGCTTCATCCATGATAACCGTCCTGGGGGCCCTCACCCTCCTCATGGTCTTCTTCTCGCTGTCGTCACCCCACTTCCTGACATGGAGGAATCTCCTAAACATAGGCTTGTACGCTGCCATCATGGGGACGGTGGCCTGCTCGATGACCTTCATCAACGTGTCGGGTTGCATCGACCTCTCCGTGGGCTCCCAGATAGCCGTCATAGGCATGATCGCAGGTAAGCTGATGGTGGACTATCACCTGCCCGTAGGGGCTGTCATCCCCATTTCCCTGGCCTCGGGGCTCATTTTCGGGGCCTTCAATGGGTTTTTCATCACCGTCTTCAAACTCAACCCCTTCATCACCACCCTCGCTTCCATGCAGATCATGCGGGGCATCTGCTACCTCATCAACGACGGAAGCTCTTACGTCCTGGCCGATCCCGTGTTCCAGTACATAGGAAGACACAGGATCTTCGGGAGTATCCCCCTCTCACTCATCATCATGCTCGCCTGCTATCTCATTTTTTCGATAATCGGGCGCCGCACCGTCTTCGGTCGCACCATCTACATGGTCGGCGGCAATCCCCAGGCGAGCTTCCTGGCGGGCGTGAAAGTGAACCGTGTGAAGGCCAGCCTCTATATGATCCACGGCCTCATGGCGGGCGTGGCG
>DATCUA010000191.1:0-3325 GCA_036567645.1 Rectinemataceae bacterium
TCCGCGCCTATGGGCGCGGTCTCCTCGCGGCCTCTACCCGAAGCCATGGCGTACCAGGAGGACAGCGCGGCGAAGCGCTCCGCGAAGACCCCCAGGGCCGTCCCCGTCACCAGGCCTGTCGCCAGGAAGAGAGGGGAGATGAGCCAGGCGGCCTTGCCGAACACCAGGACGGTGGCGATGAGGATCTGGACAGCGTTGGATACCACGGCTCCCAGGGTCGAGACGCCGATCCTGGAGATGAGCCTGCCTCCGGCCTTGCGGCTCCCCCACATGGCGAGGGCCGCTACCAAGGTGCCGGCGAGAGAAAAGAGGGCGACGTAGGAAAAGAGCGAGCCCGAGATGAGGCTCATCCCTATCACCTTGACCAGGGCGAGTGTCAAAAACCAACCGAACGGCAGTATGTCTATGGCGAGGAGTATGGGCAGGTTGGCTATCCCCAGCCTCATGAAGGGCATGGGCTTGGGAAGCATGTACTCCACGGCCGAAAGGAAAAAGCAGAAGGCTCCTAAAAGGGCGGTTATCTCGGCCTTGCCCGGGGCTGCGCCAAGCGCGGGAGGAGATGCCAGCGTCGCCTCAGGCTCGAGCCGGGACTCAGAAGGTAGCCGCATCCAGCCCTCCCGGATCCGAAGACTTGCCCCCTATCTCCACGAAGACATCGTTGGGCAGGCAGGCTATCCACTGGTGTTCTTTGGAAATGGTGCCCATGTTGACGCAGAGCTTGTTGTCGCAGGCGGAATCGGTGATCTCGACCTCCCCTTTATGGATATGCACGAAGGTACTGCCCAGGGGGCCGGCAATCTCGAGCTCCTTTTCCTGATCCAAGGATTCTATCCATTCGCCTGATGCGGCCGTAATATGGACATAGAGCTCATCTCCCCCCGCCTTGAAGACCGAGAGGGAGATGAGAATGACCACAACGAGGCAGACGGCCAGGATCGCCAGGTCGAGAGGCTTGAGGACGAGCCGCAGCTTCATACTATTCTTGTCGGAACGCGTGTATCAGTCGCAGCAGCCTTCGCCGCAACCATCGCTGCAGCCGCAGCCTTCGCCGCAATCATCTCCGCAACCCTCGCCGCAACCGCATCCGCAGCCCTCGTGTAAATGTGCGTGGGCATGGACATGGCCGTGGCTCAATTCCTCGGCCGTAGCCTCGCGCACATCGACTACCTTCACCTGGAAGTGGAGGGACTCGCCGGCGAGAGGGTGGTTGGCGTCAATCGTCACTTTATCGTCTTCGACCTTGACCACGGTGACTATCTGGGAACCGCTCTCGCTTCGGGCTTCGAACTGCATGCCAGGCTCGATCTGGGCTCCGGGACCGAAATCCTTGCGCGCTACCTGCATCACCAGTTCCTCGTCCCGTTCTCCGTAGCCCTCGGCCGGAGCGACGACGCAGGAGAGGCTGTCTCCGGCCTTGCGCCCTTCCAGATGCTTTTCAAGCCCCGGCACCAGATTGTCGTTGCCATGGAGGTACACCAGGGGCTCTCCTGCGTCCGATGAGTCGATGAGTTTCCCTGCCGCGTCGTGGAGGAGGTATTCTATGGAGACTACCTTGTCTTTCTTGATTTCCATCACGTTCCTTCTGGGCCGGGTCCCTGCGGTTGCTCCCGGGTTCTATAGTCCGCATACTATAATGACAAACCGCCTGCCTCGGCAATCGCCCGCCCGGGATGCTTCCTGCCAGGCTTCGTTGACAGGGGCGCTGCTCTCGCCTATCCTGGATCGAGTCCGCCCGGCGGAAGATATGATTCCCAAAGGCTCCGGAGCGGGAAAGGCGATCCCATGAACCCCCTGAAAGCATTGATCCTTGGCCTCGTCCAGGGCATAGCGGAATTCCTGCCGATCTCCTCCAGCGGCCACCTGGAACTCGGCAAGGCCCTCTTCGGCCTGGAAGAGCTCCCCCTCCTCTTCGACGTCATCCTCCACGGAGCAACCCTGGTCGTCGTGGTGGGCATTTTCAAGGACAGGATCCTCGCCATTCTCAAAGCGCTCTGGAACTACCTCTTCCACAGATCGACACAGCCCCAAAAGGCGAAAACCAAGACCCAGAAAAAGAAAGACGAAGCGGCGGCCGAGTCTCTCGCCTACGTCGTCCCCATACTCGTGGCGACAGTCGTGACGGCGGCCATCGGCTTCGTCATCGAAGCTTTCCTCCCCTGGAACGGCGTCAAGGCTGTCTCCATCCAGTTCATAATCACCGCGGCTGTCCTCTTGGCTACGATGTGGGCGAAACCCGGGAACCGGGGACCTGCACAGATCGGACTCGGCAGGGCTCTGTGCGTCGGCTTCGCCCAGGGAATGGGCGTTTTTTCTGGCATCTCCCGATCCGGAATGACCATAGCGGCGAGCCTCTTCTGCGGCTTGAGCCGCGCCACCGCAGGGGAATTCTCCTTCCTCCTCTCCATCCCGGCCATTCTCGGCGCCCTCGTTCTCACCCTGAAGGACCTGGGGGAGATGGCCGCCATGGTCAGCTGGGGCCAGCTCGCTCTCGCTTTTTTCGCTGCCCTCTTCTCGGGCTGGGGGGCTCTCAAGGTCCTGCTCAAGGTGATCAAGGGCGGGAAGCTCTGGGTGTTCGCTCCCTATCTTCTGGTCGCTGGACTTATAGGGCTCATCCTGGGTTGAAAAAGCCCGGCGCGCCTTTCTCCTGCGCCGCGACCTTCGAGACCCCGAGGTTGGGATACTAGAGGCGGCCCGAACTGCCGATAATCGTAGAATGGCTGTCAGCAAAGATGCGCGCCCGATGCCCGGAGGCCGGAGCGAGGGAAGCCCGGGCAAGGCTTTCCGCTTTTCGCGCTTGATTTCCGGCTTTTTCTTCTCGCTTTCCGCGTACCTCGTCTTCGTCCTCGGCTTGTCCCTTCTCTGGCCCAGGGGATGGACCTTCCTCGTGGGTCCGGGGATATGGCTCCATGGAGCCTTCGCCTGGGCTTCCTGGTTTTTGCCTGCATGGATGCTCTGCGCAGCCCTCCTTCTGCGCTCCCCTTCTTTCCATCCCCGGCTCAGCTACCTTCTGGGCGCCGTGTCCCTTCCCTATCTCGTCGCCGCCGGCTTCGCGCGGATATCGACCGAGCCGGGAGCCTTTTTCGAGAATCATCCATTTTTCGCCGCCGTAGGGCTTTCTTCGCTGTACGCCGGCTTCGGGTTCCTCTTCGCGGCATCAATCGCCGCCGTAGGCTTCGGCTTGGCAAAGATCAGCTCCTGGATGCGCGATACCGGTCGCATACAACCCAGGAGAGGCAAGAGAGCTGGCAAAAAAGGCGCTGAGGAAAAAGCCGAAGATTCTGCCAAGGCCGCAGAGCCCGCTTCCAGGCGCGGCGTGGCTGGATTT
>DATCUA010000192.1:0-2065 GCA_036567645.1 Rectinemataceae bacterium
TCCTAATGCCAGCCCCACATGATAGATTTTTCCGCCATCGGCGAAGAGGAGTATGTCCCCGGGGCGAATCGACTCGACAGGGACACCGTAATTCGCGAAATCCTCGCTCCTTCTCGGAGGAAGTTCAAGGTAGGGATAGGCTTCGCCGATGATCCTGTTCAGCAGCCCTGAACAATCCATGCCGCCCGAGCCACGTCCTCCTAGAGCATAAGGGGTCCCCAGCCATGAGAGAGCCAAGGCTATGAGGCGAAGGCGGGATTCGTCCCCCTCCTCGACCTTCAGGGGAGGCAGGTAGCCGGGATCGGGCCTGGGAGCGAAGAAATCGATGCCTCTCGGAGGAGGTAGGACGAGCTCGGGAACCTGGGCGCCGAGGCATGGAACCTGGATGCCGAATATGAAGATGAGAATGTTGCCTATCGTGCGGCAAGGATGCACACCGCGGCGGTTCCGAGGCATCATGCCTCCTGGTTTTCCCCAGCCCCGCCCTGGTCGTAGGCCGCGAGGAAATCGCGCCTGAAGGATTCGAATCTGCCCTCTGAAATGGCTACGCGCGCGCCGCGGACGAGGTTGGCGAGGAAATGAAGGTTGTGCCTCGTTGCCAGCATGGAATAGAGGATCTCCCCGTTTCTGTACAGGTGTCTGAGATAGGCCCGGCTATGGTTTAGGCAGACAGGGCAGGAACATTCGGGATCTATGGGGGAGAAATCGTCAGCGAAGCGCATCTTCTTGATCGATATCTGTCCCCGGGAGCTGAACAGCAACCCGTTCCGTGCGGTACGCGTCGGATAGACGCAGTCGAATATGTCTATGCCGTTGCGGATGGCCTCGAGGATGTAATCGGGTGTCCCGATCCCCATGAGGTAGCGAGGCTTGTCATCCGGCAAGAGGGAAGCCGTGTGGGCTAGGAGTTCATTGAACACTTCCTTGGGCTCGCCCACGGAAAGCCCTCCGATCGCTATGCCAGGGAGATCGAGTTCTATCGTCCGCTGTGCGCTCTCCGTCCTCAAGTGGGAGTAGAAGTTGCCCTGGACAATGCCGAACAACTGGCCCCGATATCCTTCCTGCCTCAGCCGCGACCAGGTCTCCTTGGCTCGTTTGGCCCAGGAGTGGGTGGCGATCATGGCTGAGCGCGCCTTCTTCTCCTCCTCGCCCCAGGGGGTGCAGATGTCCAACTGCATCTGGATGTCGGAATTGAAGGCCGCCTGGATCTCCACGACTTTCTCGGGGCTCAGGATATGCTTCGACCCGTCGATATGGGAACTGAAGCGCACTCCCTCTTCCGTGATCTTGCGCAGGGGGGAGAGGGAGAATACCTGGAATCCCCCAGAATCGGTCAGGAAATTGCCCTTCCAGCCCGAAAAATCATGCAAGCCGCCGGCTTTGGCTATGAGTTCGGGGCCTGGCCTGAGATAGAGATGATAGGTGTTGGCGAGGATGATCTGGAAGCCCATTGCCTGCAGATCCTCAGGGGCGATAGCCTTCACCGTGGCGTTCGTGCCCACGGGCATGAATGCCGGGGTCTGCACGAGGCCATGAGCGAGCTCGATCTGGCCCGTCCTGGCGCGGGAATCGGCAGACCGGGCGCGCTGCTCGAAAATCCTGTCGGAAGACATGGAGACTCCTCTCTGGATAGTAGGCCACATCCTGGCCTAGGATCGAGCCGAGGCGAAACCCCAGCCCGCCGCGGCGAGGAAGGCCAGGGTGACGGACCAGACCGCCAGGGCAGGCTCGATGAATCCCGATTTGGCCGCTATGGCCATGAGCATCTGGGCCACGTAATATACTGTGGCTGTGGACAGGCTGAACAGGAGGCTCATGAGCAGAGTGTTTTTCCTGAACAAGCCGGAGAAAGCAATGGAGAGCCCGCACACTATGAGGGGGGTGAGGGAAAACGACAATCGCTTATGGTATTCGGTACTCGCCTCGGCAGAAGGCAAACCCGATTCACGCAGACTAGCTGCGTAGGCTCCCAGTTCTACCGTGCCCATAGTCTGAGGCTTTTCTCGCAATTTGGAAAATGACGAGGGGGCTTCGTCCAGGATGGGATCGGTGTAAAGGTCCTTCC
>DATCUA010000193.1:0-4115 GCA_036567645.1 Rectinemataceae bacterium
CGTTCTTCGATTCCACCTATGAACGCTCCCGATCGCTCTATGTCCAGGAATACCTCAAATACATGGATGGTACGGTCTCCATGTCAACGGCCCCGAAGATCATGGGCGTGTACGGCGAAGCTGGGTTCTCCCTTTTCAAGAACAAGCTGGGCTTCAACGCCGGCTACATGTGGCCCTGGGATCCCGCCGTCGGCTTCACGCTCAGCTCCACAGCCTACGACGAGTTCCACGCTGGGCTCGTGATCAAGAAGGGACTCATCCCCGTGGTGGACGTAGCCGGAGCCGTGTTTTACGACAAGTGGGGCCTCATGAATTCCATTTTGGATGGAAGCTTCGCTTTCTTCGACGAGAGGACGGCCTTTGCAGGCGAAATAGACATACCCATACCAGGGACACCGAATCTATCCGTAGCCGCCATTTTCAAGGCGGTAGCCGAGCGCGACTCGGACGGCAACATCGTCTACACTGACCCCACGAAACCCGAGTTAGGCATCAAGATGAAGCCTTCTATCACTATCGAGACGAGGTTCAGATTCTAAGCCGACCATCGTTGAGGTCCCCGAAGGGGGATAGGCAAGACGCGGGGCCGCCCGGGCTTAGGCTCGAGCGGCCCTTTCCTTCGCCTCCTTTATTTATCATGACGAAAGCGGGTATCATTCCCACATGGCCCGAATACGCATCCTCTCTCCCGAGACTTCCAGGCTCATTGCCGCCGGCGAAGTGGTCGAAAGGCCGGCATCTGCCTTGCGCGAACTCATAGACAATGCGGTGGACGCTGGGGCGCGAGAGATCCGCGTGAAGATAGAGGCCGGAGGCATAGACCTCGTCCAGGTTACGGATGATGGATCGGGCATGTCCAGGGAGGATATCGAACTATCCGTCCTCGAGCACGCCACGAGCAAGATCGAGACGGCAGACGATCTGCTCAGGGCTCGGACTCTCGGATTCAGGGGGGAGGCTCTCGCCTCGATAGCCGCCGTGTCGAAGCTGGAACTGGTGAGCGGGGAAGATGGAGCGCGCGGGGGATGGAGTCTTACGAAAGAGTACGGGGGAGAATCCCGATTGAGTCCGGTCGGGGCTCGGAAGGGCACATCAGCCTCGGCAAGGGATTTCTTCAGGAATTTTCCCGCCCGCAGGCAGTTCCTCAAGCGACCCGCGGCCGAATCGGCGCTCTGCAGGGCCGTGTTCAACGAAAAGGCCGCCGCCTTGCCAGGGATTTCCTTCCATTGGAGCTCGGGATCCCGGCTCGAAGCATTCCCGGCCGCCGGCAGGAAGGAGAGGCTCTCCGCCCTCTACCCCGACCTGCCCTCGAGAGCCTTGAGGGACATGGCGGGCCATGCAGACGGATGCGGTTTCGAGTTCGTGTATGCCGACCCCTCCTGCCATAGGCCTGATCGCAGGTTCCTCCAGGTATTCGTGAACCGGAGGAAGGTTCCTGAATGGGGGCTTTCAGGAATCCTCGAATACGCCTTTTCAGACTATCTGCCCGGGGGGATGCGCCCCTACGCTTTCCTCTTCATCGAGGTGGATCCCTCCAGGGCGGATTTCAACATACATCCGGCCAAGCGGGAGGTCAGGATCAAAGGGCTGGAAGACATCAAGCGAGAGCTCCTCGAGGGGATAAAGCTGAGGCTCCGGGAGGAACTGGGTTCGGGCCCGACCGACCTGGCCTTTGGCACTTCGGGTTCATCGGGCGCGGAGATCTCCTTGGATTGGGCTCGAGAAGGCGAGGATTCGAGCTCATTCTCCGCCTCGCCGCGATCCTATGGGCGCTTCGATCCAGGGCCCTGGATCGAAGCGAGCGGAGCCGAGCCCCGTCCAGCCGGAGATTCGGCCGAATCCCCCCCTGGCCATACCCACCAGGCTCAGGAGAGCTTCCGTTACCTGGGTAGGGCATTCGGGCCATTCATCCTCTTCGAGGCGAATGAAACGCTCTACATACTGGATCAGCACGCAGCTCACGAGAGGATACTCTTCGATAGGCTTTCATCAGGGGAAAACCCGAGCCAGAGCCTCTTGGTGCAGGCTGTCTTGGAGATTCCAGGAGCCGAAGCTGAAAAACGGATCCGAGATTCCCTGCCGGCTTTGGAGCGGATGGGCTTCACCCTGAAGCTGGACGGCGAGACTCTCCTCGTGGACGCAGTACCCGCATTCCTGGGCGAGGCGGCCCTGCCTGCCATCAGGGACGCCCTCTCCGAGGATTTCGGAAGAGAATCGCCCGGTATGGATATGATGGCCACGATGGCCTGCAGGGCAGCGATCAAGGACGGAGACATCCTCGATCCGGCGGCAGCAAAAGATCTGATCGGAAAGGCCCTGAGGTTGCCGATGCCCCGCTGCCCCCACGGAAGGCCGATATGGCTGAAGCTGGACAGGGGAGTCCTCTATCGCATGGTGGGGAGAACCGTAGAGTGAAGCCGGTGAAAATTCTCTGCCTCGCCGACGAGGTGGATCTCCTGGTGTACTCTCCTTCCATCAAGGAGCGGTTCGGCGATGCAGACCTCATCCTTTCGGCGGGCGATCTGCCTGAAGAATACCTTGGCTATGTTTCGGCCATGCTCAACCGACCCATGCTCTCGGTGGCTGGCAACCACGACTCAGATGTCCATCCTGCATCTATCCGACAACCGGCCCACGAGGGCATAACGCCGGGCGATTCCTGCGGACTCGGGAGGCTGCGTTTCTCTATCGCCGAGGAAGCGGGCATTTCAGTTCTCGGCATTCCAGGTTGCATGCGCTATTCTGGCGGTCCCAACCAGTTTTCGGAACTATACATGCGCCTCAAGGTCCTTTCGCTCGCACCCCTCCTCCTGCTGCGCCGCCTCTTGACGGGAAGGGGCGTGGATATAATTCTCGCCCACTCCCCTCCCAAGGGTATAGGTGATGCAGCCGATCTTCCCCACCGGGGTTTCTCTTCCTTCCTCTGGCTCATCAAGCTCGCGAAACCCGTCTACTTCATCCATGGGCACGTGCATGTATACGACGCGCGCCAGGGCAGGGAGCTCAGACTGGGAGACACTCTGGTAGTCAATGTCTACGGCCACAGAATACTGAAGCTCGAAGGGGCCGCCCGATGAGCAAGGTTTTCGACGCCATGGCTGACCAGGATTTCCAGAAAGCGCAGACCAGGGCTCTCCTATCGCGCCTAGCCCACATCTTCGACCCCGGAGGCGAAGATCTCCTCCCCTTTGACGAGGCAAAACGCATCCTCAAGCCAGTCTCGGAAAGCTACACGGGTCTCGTCACCGTTCCGCTTGACAGGATCGTGGGCAGCGAGGGAAGGTACCGGGACTTCAACCGCCGCTTCCTCCCCCGGAAATCATATCTGCGCCAGAGGTGGACGAGCGTAGACAAGACCAGGTACGAGGATCTCGTCCTTCCTCCCGTTCGCCTCTATGAAATGGGGGGAGTGTACTTCGTAAGAGACGGGAACCATCGGGTTTCGGTAGCCAGATCCACAGGCCAGCTCGAGATCGATGCAGAGGTAACGTCTCTCCAAAGCCCCCTCGACATCAGCCCCGAGATGGGCATCGATGAACTGAGAACCGCCGTCATAGCGCGGGAAAAGAGAGCTTTCTTCGAGTCGACAGATTATCTCGCCGTAATAGGTGAAGACGATCTCGACTTTTCGGAGCCGGGGCGGTTCGACACGATCCGGGAGCATGTGGACGTACACAAGTACTATCTCAACGAGAAGGAAACCACAGAGATCCCGTGGAGCAGCGCCTTGTGGTCCTGGCACGAAAATGTCTACAGACCTATCGTCCTCGCCATCAGGGAAGAGCGCCTCCTTTCCAATTTCCCGGGAAGGACCGAGGCCGATCTCTACCTCTTCCTCGTGCAGCATTGGGGCGAGCTGAAGACGCGCTTGGACAAGGATGTGGGCGTTGGAGACGCCGCCAGGAACTTCAAATCCCTTCAGGATAGAAGCACACCCCTACCAGAACATGCGGCAAGACTCGTCAGAAGCTTGGCCACTCGGCCTTCAACCTGGTTCGCGAGGTTGCGCGGATGGTTCGGAAAAAAAAACTGATTTTTTTAGTAACCTCCTGAAAGATGTGGTATTCTTATAGATGCAGGACGACAGCAGGTTCTTCATCGCGTTTCTTTCCTTC
>DATCUA010000194.1:0-3471 GCA_036567645.1 Rectinemataceae bacterium
CTGACGAACATCTGAATGCCGATCTGAAGCACGGTGTAGGCTCCCGCACTCCAGTGAGGACAAAAGCAAACCTGAAAGCATCGGCAACGAACTATATGGCAATGTTACGACAAAGTCCTGAAAGAATAATCTCGTATTTTCGGGATCCCGCAATTCGATATGCGTCTATCTGCTATTAAATTGCCGGGTCAATAATATCAAGTGTCGCCTTCTTCGGCAGTTGCCAGCTCCTAGCTCGGCAGGCCGAGCCTGGCCGCCTTCAGCTCGAGCTCGACGACGGGTCGAACCGGGCATTCTTCGGGCCTGTTCTCGCCGTCGACTCCTTTAGCTTCTCAGGTAAAGGCCCTGGCGGAGAAACGCGGGAGCTGAACTGGGACTCCGAGGGCGAGCATACAGTCACTAACCTGACAGCCGGCTTGTGGGCATTTTCCATCCGAGGCCTGGACGCCGAAGGGTCCGAGATACTGGGCGTAGACTTCGAGGCAGATATAGTATCGGGCGAGACCACAAAGATCTCGGTGACACTCGAGCCATTGAACGAGGCCGATGGGAGCCTGCGACTGGAAGTGGATTGGTCGGCCTTGGATACGGCGCCCTCCTCTCCCACCCTGGAAATAGCGTGCCAATCGATGGCAGAAGGCTCCGAACCCATATACTTGACGGCGCAGATAGATGGCACATCAGGACTGGCAACAGCCACCCTTACTCCCGGCTACTACATTTTGGGAGTCGCGCTCGGAGATGGTTCTGACTTGGCCTACGCCTGGAACCCTCAATCTCTCAGGATTGTCTCGGGCAAGGAAACGCTAGCGCACTTAGCCTGCGACGGGCCAGGAGGCGGGACTGATCCCGATCCCGAGGCCGATGTTGAAATGGATCTGTCAACGACATCGGTGCTCAGGCTCGATTTCGGCGAAGCCGATACGCTAACGATCGCCCTGAAAAACGTGCCGGGAGGAAGGCTCTACCTGGGAAAGGCCAACGATTCCACCGTGGCGGCACTGGCCGCGGGCACGGGCGGTGTGGTAGCCGCCGCAGGAGTTTCTGGGGCGCGGCGTGGAAGCGACGCGGGGCGGGGAGGATCGGAGCTGGACGCGGCGTCGCGGTTCAAGGACGCGTCAGTCCGATCCTACGATCATCCCCGGGCGCAGGATTTCGAGGTTGTCCCGGGGGCGAGATCCAAGTCCCTGGTTCCTCCTTCGGAGACGATAGCTTTCGGCGAGGACGATCCCGAGATGGTGGTGGGCACCACGACTAGACTCTTCTGGGTTGAATCTGGCGACGGTACCTGGATCCAGGTTCAGGCGCGCCTGCGGGCGACTAGCGATACCTCCTATCTGTGGATCCCCGATGCGAATTTCGGAAATTCCTCGACAGCCGATGACGACAATCTCCTCACCCAAGCCCAGGTTACGGCCTTGAACGAAGCTTTCAACGGCTCGGGGCCGGTAGGAGGTACGGGTATCAGGGCCCTTGTTTCCAATATCTTCTCGACGGAGAACGGAGGGGAGCCGGGCGGAGACGGGGGCATAGACGCGGATCAGCATATCCACATCTTCCTTTACGATATCGACTGGGATTACTCGGCTTCGCAGAGCGGGGGCACCCTAGGCTACTTCTGGGGCAAGGACGAGTATACCGACGCAGAGATGCAGAACTACGGGTTGCGTTCCAACGAAGCCGAGATGTTCTACATCGACGTGCACTTCACGGACGGCTGGCCCCTGATGATGGTTTCGGTCCTGGCGCACGAGTACCAGCACATGATCCATTTCAACCAGAAGGGTCTCCTGCGGGGAGTGAATAGCCCCACCTGGTTCAACGAGATGTGCTCCATGGTGAGCGAGGACTTCGTGGGAAGCCTTGTGGGCATTCCTGATGGAGATTCGCCCCGGGCGAGAATCCCCCGCTTCAACGGGTCGTATTACGAATCCGGGGTTACCGACTGGCTTTCCGGCGCCAATGTGCTCAAAAGCTATGCTTCAGCCTATGTGTTCGGCGCCTATCTGGCGCGGAACTATGGGGGCGCCGAGCTCTTCAACAACTTGCTGTGCAGGAGCGAGACGGGGCCGAGCGCCGTTACCGCCTCGCTGGGCGCCTTGGGCACTGGGACGAGCTTCAGCCAAGCCTTCCTGGGCTACACAACTGCATTCGTTTTCGATAATCCAGCGCCAAACGGGGCGTATTCCTTCCCAGCACTATCCTCGACCTGGGGTGGCACTACTTATGCGCTTCCGGGCTTCAGCCTAAGGGACTACGGAACTGGGCCGGTTCTCTTCGAGCCTGGTACGCAGGTAGGCTTGCGGCCTTACGGACACAGCATCCACTCAGCTTCAGCCTGGGTGGATCCCGAGGAAAACACGGTTATCGCGGTGGAGAAACCCGACGATCCCGATGTCGAGCTCTACCTGATGTACGCAAGGAGGTAACGCGATGAAGAGATGGATGGCGATTCCCTTCGTCCTAGTAGCGACGTTGGGCATGATCTCGTGCGGGGCTCTCCTGCCTTCGGGCGAAGGCTCGCTTACCATACGGGTAGGGGCCATAATGGGAAAGACTCTCTTGCCCGATGTCGACATGGACATAGATTCATTCGACATCCTGGGCGAAGGGCCGGACGGAGAAACCTTCACCCGGACTCTCGAAGCCGAGGGTAGCGTGACAGTGACGGAGCTGGGGGCAGGAATCTGGACGGTCACAGTCAATGCCTACAATGAGGCCGGACAGCTCATAGGAAGCGACGAAGCCGAGGTTACGGTGGCTGCCAATGCTACCTCGTACGCCACCCTGGTGGTGGTGCCCCTGACAGGGAACGGCACCTTCGAGTACACCCTCACCTGGCCCGAGGCGGCGGGATTGGAGAATCCGTCAGTTCAGGCTCAGATATTGGATAACTACGCCGATCCTGTGCCTTTTGACATGCCGGTAGATGGCTTAGGGGCCTTTGGTAGCGTGGATTTGCCTGCCGGGTACTACGCCTTCCAGCTCACCCTCCTGGACGGAGCGGAAACGGTTTGGACGAGCAATCTCATTGCCTTCAGGATAGTCGCGGGAGCACTGACATCGGGCCAGACCGCCCTGACCGGCTCAGAACTTGGCGTGACCGGATCCTTGCACATCACCGTTGGCGTTGATATGCAGAATCCGATAGGCATTACACTCAACGGATCGGCCGATGTGATCACGACGGCGGAAACGCTGACTGTGGGCGCCGAATTTTCGGAAGGCGGTCTGGACGGGTTTGGATGGTTCTTGGATGGTACCTTCCTAGGGGAATCTCTGGTAGATGTGGCTGAAGTGACTGTCGGACCAGGTTTCAGCGTGGGGCGACATTGCTTGAGCGTGCTTGTCCTCAAGGGCGAGGTTATCGGCTCCGAAGACTACTGGTTCGACGTGATCGAAGCCCAGGGAGGAGACGGGGCGGATTTCTTCGAGGACTTCAACGACGGGCTGGCCCAGGGATGGGTGCTG
>DATCUA010000195.1:0-4157 GCA_036567645.1 Rectinemataceae bacterium
GGCCTGGATCTCGGCCTTCTTCGCCTCGAATGCCTTGATAGCGGCGCTGTCCTGGGGAAAAACTGCCATGACGCGCGCCAAGTCGAGGATGGCTACCCTCGTGATCTGCTGGCTGAAGAGCGGAACGGCCGATGCGCAGAAAAAAGCCAGGAAGATTATTCCTGGGCGACATGCCATGATCGAGCGCTTGATCATCATAAGCCTTCTCCTTCCCTCTTCAATAGAGGGGCTGAGTGATGGAGAGGACGAAATCGAAGTCCGCACCAGGCGTTTTCCAGACGAAGTTCGTGCCATCGAAGGTGAAACGCTTGGCGAAGAAAAACTTGAAGGGGAACTGGGGCACGGTAAACCTGAATCCTAGTCCAGCGGAGAAGGCCCAATTCTCCCAACCCATATCCGCGAATCCCGGCCGGCTCGTATCGGCGGCGGGGGTTCCCAGGGTCATGTCTATCATACCTGATTGGGTTGCCATGACGCCCGCATCCACGAAAAGGTCGGCCCAGAGCATCTGGTCGACTATGGGCATGCGGAGCTCCAGGCTATTTTCCCAGAGAGCTACGCCCTTGGAGCCGAGGAGCTCGTCCCAGCCCCTGACGTTGAATGTGCCGTCCAGGCTCACCCAATCCTTGGTCACCTTGAGCGCCCTCCAAGGTTCCTGGACAAGGGCTTGGAAGCCCGAGTGGCCCATGATCACCCATTTGAAGTTCCAGGTATCGCTCAAGGGGATAGTGAACAGGGTGGCATAGGCTTCAAGCTTTGTATCCGACTTGATGTAGTGCTGGCGTTCGAAATCGGCCAATCCCGTCAGGGTGAAGCGTTGGCCGGCGTACCATCCCCTGGAGGGGTTGTACCAATAATCGAGATTGTTGAGGTATCCTCGTGCGTATATCCTATTGGTCAACAGCCACTGCTGGTTCGTCTCGCGGAATTCGCGCTCGTAGGGCCGGTATTTTCCTTCGTCGTAATCTACCATTCCCAGGCCTACCGAAAAGCCTCCCGCCGCGCCGAGATCGCCAATCCTCGTCTTAACCGTGTAGCCGAGATTGAATCCCAGCGAAAAATCCCAGTTCTCATACGGCATCATGTATTCATCGGGTATGGATGAAAGCGAGCCCGACCACTCGTTCGTGCCTGATCCTTCGCCCACATAGGGGTCGGGAATGTCCTCAGTGGTGAAAATCGGGGCTATGATATCCTGTCCCGTCGTCTCGGAGCTGTGGGAAAAGCTCATGGAGAGACTACGCGAAATCCTCTTCCCCCAGAGCCAGGATTCGGCGAAAGAGGCGTTAATGCTCTGTTCTGTAGGAGAAAGCGTGAGGCCTGTCTGGAGGTTCTGTCCTTTGCCATTGAGGTTCCGATCGTTCCATTTGACATAGCCAGAGAGGGGGAAGTTGCCTGTATTGCCAAGGCCGCTCAGGGTGAGCCCGAACTGGATCTCGGAGGTGCTCGTCTCCTCCACGTTTATCACCAGATCCATGAGGTTTTCGGCGCTTCCCGGGGCTATCTGAGGTTCCACAGCGGTGAAGTACTGGAGGTTGTAGAGGTTCCTCAAGCCCTCGATGATCTTGGCTTTGGAGAAGATATCGCCGGTTTCGAGCGGCACTTCCCTAGCGAGGACGAACTCCTTCGTTTTCTCGTTGCCCTTGAATCTCAAGCTCTCAATATGCGCTCTGTCGCGCTCCACTATCTCCACCGAGTACGAGATGGTGCTAGCCGCTTCGTCTCGGGTCTCTTTGATGCTTACTTGGTTGTAGATGTATCCTGATTCATAATAAAGGTCGTCGATCTTCTGCTTATCCGCCTGAAGGCGCTTGTAGTTGATCGGGCTGCCCTTCTTCAGGCTCACCAGGGCGTTGAGTTTGGCCTGGTCGAATACCTTGTTCCCGCTCACCTCGAGTCCGCCGAACTTCCATTGCCTTCCTTCGGAAATGGAAATGGTCAGGATCAGCCAGTTCTTGCCAGAGTCCTCGTCTTTCCGGTACTCCTTGAAGACATCGATCACCTTTGCGTCTACGAAGCCCTTGGTCTGGTAATAGTCCACGATAGCCCGTTTGGATTCTTCCAGCTTCGATTCCTGGTATGCTCCCGGCTGGAAGAGGGCTGCTTCCTTGAGGGTCATCTGGCTCTTCAGAGTGCGCTCGGACACCGAAGCGTTGCCCGTGAACTGTATGGTTTTGAGCGACACCTGGGAACCCTCGGCAATTTTGAATGTGAGAATGAGTAGAGATGGATCGGTCGACGAAAGGGCTTCATAGCTCACGGCGACATCGGGATAGCCTTTTTCGTTGTACAGCTTCTTGATGGCCACCTTGTCCAGCTCTGCTTTCGAGAGCGTATAGATGTCTCCAGACTTCAGAGCTATGGCGCCGAGTATTTCCGAACTTCTCAGGCCCGAGTTGCCCGTAATCTTGACCGCCTGGATAGAAGGCAACTCCTTGACGACGAACCTCAGGATCATTTTCCCTTTGTTCTCTCCGGCGGGGAAGGCCTGGGGCTCTATCGTTTCGAACCAGTCCAACTCGTAGAGCTTGGACTGCATCTCGAGCCAGAGGTCGGGTGTGAAGGGCTTGCCGATGTAGGATCTCAGAAGGGAGTCCAGCTCGTTCCGGCTGGCTTTCTTCAAGCCGTTCCACTCGACGGACTGGATGGGCTTGTCCCAGAACCACTCGTCCGGTGAGTCCTGGGCGGAAAGCGAAAAGATCGCGGAGAGGAACATCAAGCCCAGCAGAAATCTTCTCATGGCATACCTCATTAATACCTAGAACACATATCTCCAACTCAAGGAGAGCTGTTGGCCGGTCACCAGGGAGCCTTCGTTCCAAGAAGGAGTGATGCTCCAATTGATAAGGCCGAAAGGCGAATCGAGCTCGATGCCGAACTCGGAGTCTAGACGCAATCGCGATGCGCTCTCAAGGGGGTCCTCCCTGAACTTCAAGCCAGCGTGGAGGAAGACGGAATCCGTGAGGTATTTTCCAATGTAGAGCTCGCTCTGATCCATGTACCGAGCGAGGGGATCCTCGGGATTGGCTTCGGTAGCAGGCTTGGTGAGGTCGAGGAGCCACCTCTGCATGAAGGTAGAGCGTATGTACACTATATCCACGCCTAGCGCTTTCTGGACGTTCCGCTCGAAGGTCTTGAAGATGTTGAGCTGGGGGATGAATTCCGAAGAGGCTATGGCGGCTTCGCGTATGTCCAGGGTTTCGGTGGTGTCGGTAGCCAGAACCCCGCCCGACATCAAGGCGATGAGCTGGGTTTCCGAATAGGAAGGCACCGAGCTCAAAGACGGCCTCAATTCATTCAAAGGGGAGCGCTCCGCCGCGAGGCTGATCCGCACCGGACCCTGGGGGCTCGCCTCCCTCAGTTCTGCCTTGGCTGTTATGAGGGGATTGAACTTGGTGTTGTTTTCTGCGAAATCGATCACGCCTTCCTTGAGGAAGAAGTTGCGGAGGTAATAGAGGACGTATCCTGATTTGAGATCGATCTTGCCGTCGAGGGAGAAATCCCCCGTATCGGAATCGAATTTGAGAAGGAGCTTGGAGGTGGGCGCGGCAAAACCCCGCACGAGCGGCAACTTGTTGTCGGGAAGATAGACTTCCAGTTGCTTGCCGAAGGTCATTGCAGCCTGGATCCTGTACGCCATGCCAGCATCGCCCGGAGAGGGTTCCTGACCCATGAATCCTTGGGGATCAATGAGAACCTGGCCCCGTTCGAAGAAGACAGATCCATCGGCCAGGACGGCGTCGTTATCCAGGGATAGCACCATGTTGATCTTGGCTTTGGCGTCGATCATGGTTATACCGGCGAGCTTGGCAGAGAGGGTTACAACGGAATTATCTCCCGTTGCGACGTTGAACTTGAGATCCGATATGGTCCAACGCTCGATCAGACCCGATGCCGAGAGCCCGACAATACCGTTCTCCAGCGGGACGCTGGCAGGCATGGCTTCGAAGTTCTTTCCAGAAAAGATGAGGGAGGTGGAGAAGGGACCGATCCTTCCGGTCACCAAGGTCTTGGACTCCACGGTCAGCGAGGATATCCTCAATTCTCCATTGAACTCGGGATCCGTAAGCAGGTTCTTCCCGGAGAGGTTTCCCGATAGCCTTCCGCCTTCCATCACGAGGAAATCCTTGGGGAGCAGCGGGCCTAGAGCTTTCAAA
>DATCUA010000196.1:0-1682 GCA_036567645.1 Rectinemataceae bacterium
TCCAAGGCCATAGAGGGATTCCAGCTCGAGCTCGCCCACATCCGCTCCGCCGAGCACCGCTTTCTTTACCATGGCCGTAGCCGCCCTGACCTCCGGGTGCCAGTAGACCGACCGATACATCTGATACTTCGAGAACAGGACAGCCTCGACGCTCATGGCTCCTTTCTCGTCTATAGCGGGCTCTTGGTTCATAACGAGGATTCTTCTGATGATGTAATCGGCGTCCTGGATCCCATAGGGTACGCCGCAGAAGAACGCGTCGCGCGTGAGGTAGTCCACCTTGTCGGGATCCAAGACGCCGGAGAGGAGATTCCTGTATAGCTCCAGCTCTGTCCGAGACTCTATGGGCTGCGTCCTGTCCATAATGGAAGCCACTGCCTCGGGATCTGCCCCGCAGGCTTCCACGAGGGGATAGAGGCTCGATGCGACCATCTGTGCGCCAAGGGCTTCGTGGGGACTCAGAGGCAGCTCCTTGAGCGAATGCGCGTAGGGAAAATGCCCGAGGTCATGGCAGAGGGCGGCTGCGAGGAATGAACGGACGCCTTCTTCCGTCGCATGGGCAAGCTGGCCACGCTCGGAAAGCGATATTGCCAGCTTGCGAGAGAGGGCGTAGACGCCAAGGCTGTGGGAGCGGCGGGAATGCGTCGCCCCAGGATAGACCAGGGCCACCGGCCCCAGCTGCCGCACGCCATCGAGCGCCTGGAAGGCCTCTGACTTGAAAAGGGCTTCAAACCCCCTATCCAGGGGCACATCGCCCCAAACCGGATCGCGCAGAATCCTGTCGAAGCCCCGGGAGAGGGCCCGCGTTGCGGAAAAGTCGGACATCTTGACCCCTGGCGGCGAATGGGAGAATCGCCTGAAGACTGTCTACCACAGAGAGCCGGCGTTGTCGACCTCAGGGCATCGATGCTAAGGTTCGGCATGCTGAAACTCGATGGGAGATCCTACCTCGCGGCGAGGGGGTTTTTCTCCCACCTCCTGGAGGAGCTGCCGGAAAAGACCAGGGTGGATGGAGAACTCGTCTCTGACTGGGTGATGCCGGGGACAGAGCGGCCATATCCTGCCGCGGAGAGCGTTCGCTCATCCCTCGTCCCCGATGCCTCGATCGTCTCGGATGCCCAGGATAGGTCGAAGCCCAAAGAGCGCAAGGAAGTGTACTGGACACGCAACCAGTGGCTCGAGCCCTTCCTCCTCGAGTTCGGCTCCATTTCTGAAGCGGCGAAAGCTCTGAAGGCCATACAGCGCAATTGGGCCTGCTACCCGACTCGATTCGCCCGCAGATCCATCCTCATAGCCAAGGCCCTCCCTCCCCTCCCCCTCAAGCCCAAGGCCTTCCCTTTCCGAGCGCCTGCCACTCCCATGGGTTCCTTCACCCTCCTGGACGAACATCTGCTCCTGGGTTCGGCCATCTGCTCCAGCCCCTTTCCCAACGGGGAGTTCAGCTTTGTGGAAGACAGGGAAGGCCCTCCTTCAAGGGCCTACCGCAAGCTCTGGGAAGCCTTCGTCCTATCGGGCAGATGGCCCCGGCCCGGGGATGTGTGCCTGGACGCGGGCGCCAGCCCCGGAGGATGGACCTGGGTTCTAGCCTCGCTCGGGGCATCGGTGCTGTCGATAGACAGAGCCCCCCTCGAACCTCGGATCGCCAAGATGCCGAACGTCGAGTGGCAACAACACGACGCCTT
>DATCUA010000197.1:0-1787 GCA_036567645.1 Rectinemataceae bacterium
GGGATGCCGGCCTCGTCGATCCACTGCGAGCCGTCCCACCGCGCCGACGGCACTTCCAGAAGATCCCAGAGCTCGGTTTGCCATTGGATCATCAGCGTCTTCGGCAGCAAGATCAATATCGGCTTGTCGGAGCTCATCGCCATGAGCTGGGCGGCCATGCCCAGCTGCACCGTCTTGCCCAGGCCTACCTGGTCGGCCAGCACATATCGGGCCCCATGGGCCTGATGCGAACGCCAGGCTTCCTGAACGAAATACTTCTGATGAGGCCAAAGCCCGAACTCTCGGCGAAAGACGGGAGATTCCACCGCTACCGCGGCTGGATCCAGATCTTTCCGCCAGCTTTCCAAATCCAGCTCCTGGCGAAGAGAAAGCCGTTTTACTTCCTGGACCACTGCCTGCGAAAGGGGAACGGCGGAGGGATGCGTCCAGAGGCGGTCGAACTCGGCCTGTACCCAGTCGCAGGCTTCGGGCGAGTCATCCTCCCACACGAGCTCATAGTTGAGCGACCAGCCCGACAGGGTTTCGTTCGCGGAGCCGAGGAAGCTCGTCCTTTCGCCGTTCGCATAGCGGATGACTCCGGCCTTGCCATGGATGAGCCCGAATACCTGGTTGGGAAGAACGCGCACTTCGAGCTTCGTTCCTCCCTCGCCGGTAAGCAGCCGGTACAGGCGCTCGAAGCGATCCCTCCCCCGCTTTACCATCTCCTCCGGCGAGTTCTTGAAGAAGGAGAGCTTTTGCGCGCGATCTGCAATCTCCACATCGTCGGCGGAAATATCCGAATTACAGATGATGCGGATAGCGCCCTTCACTCCCTCGAGCGCCTCGCCCGCTATTTCGAGGAGGGATGAATCGAAGTAACCGGCTATGCGATCGTAGGATACGGCGTGTTTAAGCTTTTCCGATAGAAAGCTCCCTCCCGAAACTTCAGCCGCCGGCCCGGAACGATTCCTTTGGAAGGCATAGCGGCGGATCATTGATTATCTTCCCTGGTAACATATTTTTGATTAATGCTACGAGGCTTATTTGGTAGTGTCATTTTCAAGGCACCGCTATCAAGCAAGCCCTGTAGAATCGTAGTACGGAAGTATTTTCTGTCTTTTATCCCCAGCATTTTCTGGATTTCCTCTCTCGTTCTGGGTTCTTCACAGAATCTTAGAATGCTGAGAGCGCGTTCTCCAACAACATGGGGGGTAACATGGGGGGTAACTTGAGGGGTGACTTGAGGGGTAACTGCGGGGGGGAGCCCCTCCAGATGGATAATGGTCTTGAAAACCTCGTCTTCCCGGTACTCAGCCCAGGCTCCTGGCACAAAGTGAGGAAGATACCGCTCAATGTTGATGATCCCGGAACCTATGCCCTCTACTAAGCCCAATTGTAAGAAGAATTTAGAAATCAGGGGATTTTTTTGGAAAGGGACAGAAGCGCCAGGTTCTATGAGGCCATGGAAGCGCGGTATACAGGGATTTTCAAACTCGACCCGGTCCGTGTAGATGATACAGCGCGATGCGCCAGCGTTCATGTATTCGCGGTGAACCAGGGAATTGGCGATCGCTTCCCTGAAAACCTTATCCCTGAGGCTTATTCTCGTGTCGCCTTCCAGGAAGAAGGGATCGGGAAGGTGCTTGACGATAAAATCCATGAGAAGGCTGTAGGCCTCGATAAGATTGACTCGCACGTCGATACGGTCATCGTAGCGGTCTAGATCCCTTCGGCGCAGCAATGCGTCTGTCTTATAATGAGGAACAAGGGACTGGATTGTTTCCTCGGTACCGAACAGAAGCCCCGCG
>DATCUA010000198.1:0-4540 GCA_036567645.1 Rectinemataceae bacterium
CATTATATACGATGAGCCGAGGCTGTCGAGCCGTGAAAAAAAACGCCCGGGCAGGTACCCGGGCGGTTCGATTCAAAGCCTGACTAGTTCCTTATTTGGCCTTCGCGGCGGAGCTTCCCGCGACCCTGCCGGAGACGATGATCTCCATGATGGCGTTGCCGCCGAGACGGTTGCCCGCGAAGAGTCCGCCCGTCACCTCGCCGGCGGCGTAGAGGCCGGGGATGGCCTGGCCCTTGGTGTTGAGGACATGGCGATCGGTATCGACCGCGAGTCCGCCCATGGTGTGGTGAGTTGAGGGCGCCATGTAGCGAACCTGGATCTTGTCGATCTTGTAGGTCTCGGGCTTGTAGTTGCCCTTGGCGTCTTTCTCGCAGTTGCCGATGGTACCGCGGTAGGCCGACTTGGCGGGGAGGGAGGGCTTGTCCGTGGCGCCGATGATGTAGGCGTCGTAGTCGGTAATCGTCTTGCGCAGGACGGCGGCGTCGATCTTGAGGGTGGCCGACACTTCGTCCAGGGTGCCGACGAACACTCTGCCGGGTATGTTGGTGGTGGCGCCGGGGTTGCTCATGGAGGCTACTGCGCTTGCCGGGTTGCCGAGTTCTATGTACTGCCCGCCCGTGGTGCCGTAGTCGAAGGCGCCCTGGCTCAGGACATCGCGCTCAGCGGCTTCGTCGACATAGCGCTTGCCGGCGTTGGGGGTTCCAGCCGGGCTTATGTAGATGACGGTTTCGCCGGTCCCGCCGGCGAGATTGCCGTTGTCCACCCAGCCCAGGGGCATCAGCTGTGTCCATCCCATGCCCGTCAGAGCGGCGCCGGCGGCCTTGGCCATGGTGATGCCTTCGCCCTGCGCCAGGTTGCGGTTGGTGGTCTTGATAGCTGCAGTGAGGTGTTCGGTCTTCCAGTACTCGTTGGTCTCCAGCACCATCTTGATATTGGCTGCGTATCCCCCGGTAGCCAGGATGACGCCCTTGAATGCCGACACTTCCACCTCGGTGCCGTCGTAGCGGACAGCCTTGACGCCGGTGACCTTGCCGTTCTTATCCACAACCAGGGCCTTGGCCGTGGTGCGGTAGATGATCTTGTTCTTGGGATTGGCCTTGAGGAGGGTGTTCTCCATGACCTTGAAGTAGGCGCCCCACTTGCTGGGATAATAGGTTCCGTCGACGGTGCCGCCGGCTACGGAGTTTATACGCTGCCAGAGGCAGCCGATCAGGGTGCCCTGCCCGTCGTTGATCTTGGCGCCCTGCTTTTCTAGCCAGGGCCGTATGTCGTATGCCTGGCGGCAGATCTGGTCAACCAACTTGAAGTCGTTGACGATCCACTTGGACTTGTCGCGGTCGAGGCGGAGGCCGCCGTAATACGTCTGGAAGATATGGAGCTCGGGCGTGCTGAACACGGTGAGGTCGGTTTCCTTCTGCCCTGCGGCCAGATGCTTTTCGGCGTAGGCCATGTACTTCCGGATCTGGTCTTTCAGGGTGAGGAGGGTGGGAAGGTACTCGGCATGCACGCCGCGGGTGTGGAGGCTGTAGTCGTCCACGCTCTTGATTGCGGCCTTGTCCTTGATGGTTCCGTCGAAGGGCTTTTCGCTCCAGTTGAGAATGGTCTTGAGGGTGGCGAGACGTCCGGTGTCGCTCTTCACCTTCTTTACCACGGCTCCGGTAGGAGCGTAGATGCCGGTGGTCGCTTCGGGATCGGCCGGATCCCAGACCATGGAGGGCTGGACAGCCTGGAAGGATCCGCCGGACACCAGGGTGTTCCCTCCCATCTCCACGGCTTTTTCGATGACGAGCACGCTCGCCCCGTCCTGGGCGGCCTGGGCCGCAGCGGCCATGCCCGCTCCGCCCGCGCCCACGATGACCACATCGTAGGATTCCACGATCTTGGGGCCGGGGGTCAGCTTGAAAGGCTTCGCTCCCTTTCTGAGGGCGGCGAGGTCGCAGCCCGCCTGGACGGCGGCGTCTTCTACCGCGCCGAAGACGGCCTTGCTCGTGAAGGTGGCTCCTGACACGGAGTCCACGCCAGTGGAGGTGTATTCCTTAATGTCCTTGAAGAGGATGGGGAAGGCCGAATCGCCCACATGCTCGGTTTCCTTGGACTTGTCCACGGTTATATCGAGTATGGCGTTCTCGGAAAAGCTCACCTTGAGAACGACATCGGCGTTGTAGCCCTTGGCCTTGCCGAGGTAGGTGCCCGGCTTGAAGGCTATGGGCACCGGGGCGTCTTTGCCGCCGCGCGCCTGCTTCAGGGCAGCCTCGAGGGCTTCGAATATGGCCTCGGAAGTGACGGTAGCTCCGGCCACGGCGTCCACCTTGCCGTTGGCGGCCACGATCTTGGCGGGGAGCTCCTGGATGGCGGGCGTTCCAATATCCTTCGTTTCCTTGTCGCCCTTGATCTTGACGCTCTTGATCTTGTCCGCCGACACCGTCACGGTCACTTCCACGTTGCCGCCCATGCCAGGTGCCGATGCCGTGTAGGTGCCCGGCTTGTACAGGCTAGAAGAAGCCGAGCTGGGGGAGTTGACGCAGGCCGTCGCCACGAAGGCTAAGGCCAGCACCAGGGGGATGATCGTTCCCAACCATCTTTTCTTCATATGCAGGACCCTCCATTGATTTGATGAGTTCGGACGGAAATCGCCGAACGGGTTCAGTGAATCCTAACACCGCCTTGCACGTGAGGCAATGGAAAATGGGTAATTTTGATTAAAAAAGTATAGATACATAAAACACTATATAAGCAATATAATTTATCAGGAGGCTAAAGAAAGTAGCTCTGATCGAGCTGAGTCCTGCATATCTCGGTGCGTGATTTCGATAGGGCGCCCTCCCGCCTTGCCCAGGCCTCTTCAAAGCTGGTAGTATCCATAAAATATCCGCGCAGGCAGGCCCGAACCCGGACCGAAGCGCGTTTGGAGCGCATACGTATGGCCAAGTATCCCTTCGAAAGCATCGAGAAAAAGTGGCAGGAGCGGTGGGAGAGGGAAAAGACCTTCCGCGCCCTCGAAGATCCGGCCTTCCCCAAGGAGAAGCGCCGCTACGTCCTGGACATGTTTCCCTATCCATCGGGAGCTGGCCTCCACGTGGGCCATCCCGAGGGCTATACGGCCACGGACATCTACTGCCGCTTCCTGCGCATGCGGGGCTACAACGTTCTCCATCCGATGGGCTTCGACGCCTTCGGATTACCCGCGGAGAACTACGCTATACAGACGGGTACCCACCCCGAAGTGACCACCATGGCCAACGTGGATCGCTTCAGGGCGCAGATCAAGGCTCTGGGATTCTCCTACGACTGGGACAGGGAAGTGTCCACCTGCACGCCCGACTACTACAAATGGACCCAGTGGATCTTCCTCCAGCTCTTCAAGCGCGGACTCGCCTACGAGGCCGAGATGCCTATCAACTGGTGCCCCTCCTGCAAAACCGGCCTCGCCAACGAGGAGGTGAAGGACGGGGAATGCGACCGCTGCCACACCAAGGTGACGCGCAAGCGCATACGCCAGTGGGTGCTCAAGATCACAGCCTATGCCGACAGGCTCCTGGAGGGATTGGATCGAGTCGACTGGCCCGAGCCCATCAAGATCAGCCAGCGCAACTGGATAGGCCGGTCCGAGGGAGCCACCGTAGTCTTCGCCATCGAGGGCGGGGCGGGAGCTGGGGCTGGCGCCACCATGCCAGGCGCCGCCGGTGAAGGCATCGAGGTGTTCACCACCCGGCCCGACACCCTCTTCGGGGCCACCTACATGGTCCTCGCCCCCGAACACCCCCTGGTGGAAAAGATCACGAGCCCCGCCCAGGCCGCGGCGGTGAAGGCCTATGTCGAGGAAGCCGCGCGCAAGAGCGACCTCGAGCGCACCGACCTGGCCAAGTCCAAAACCGGCGTCTTCACCGGAGCATACGCCATCAACCCGGTCAACGGCAGGCGCATACCGGTATGGATTTCGGACTACGTCCTCATATCCTACGGCACGGGCGCCATCATGGCCGTCCCCGCCCACGACCAGCGCGATTGGGACTTCGCCAAGGTCTTCGGCCTTCCCATCATCCAGGTGGTCGCGGCTCCCGGGGAAACCGGGCCCTTCGACAAGGAGCCTGCTTCCTGTACAGCCGCCGACGGCTTCTCCGTCAACTCCGGGGAATTCGACGGCCTTCCCACGCCAGAAGCCATACGGCGGATCACCGCCTGGCTCGAGGAAAAAGGAATAGGCAAGAAGGCGATAAGCTACAAGCTCAGGGACTGGCTCTTCAGCCGCCAGCGCTACTGGGGCGAACCAATCCCCGTCGTCCATTGCAAAAACTGCGGGATCGTCCCCCTCGACGAAAAGGACCTGCCCCTTCTTCTGCCCCAGGTGAAGAGCTACACCCCCACGGGGACGGGGGAATCGCCCCTGGCCAACATACCCGAATGGGTGAACACCACCTGCCCGCGCTGCGGGGGACCGGCCAAGCGCGAGACCAACACCATGCCCCAGTGGGCGGGCTCCTGCTGGTATTACCTGCGCTACCTCGACCCCAAGAACGAAAAGGCCTTCGTCGCTCCCGAG
>DATCUA010000199.1:0-7393 GCA_036567645.1 Rectinemataceae bacterium
CAGTATTCTGGGCTCTTTCAAGATAATCCATATCAAATAAAGAACTTAATACGATTAAGAAGACCGAGAGAAGCAAGAACATTATTGAAGAGTATATAAGAATTCTAACAATCGCTTCCACCTGAGTCAGCGGTTTGTCACAGCTTTTGCGTTTCGCTGCGCTCAAGCAAAAGCTGCGCCAATTCCGCTTCCCAGGTGAAGCGTATGTTATGTCGACGCCGCTAGCGCGGCGCGCGTATTATAGGGAATAATTTGATGCAAGTTAATATTGTACCAAAACGATGTAGTGCTCATATCAAGAAAGATCAAATTGAATTTATTGAGGCAACTGACAACGATAAACCATTCTTAGAAACATGTATTAAGGATCTTCAATATATTATTGAATACACAGGATGGGAAGAATCATCAGAAGATGAAGCTAAAGATCTTCTTGATCATGTAGATTTGCCTAAGAATGGGAAAAAAGAAAATGATAGACTATATATCATAAAGAAAGAAGGATTATGTCTAGGCTATTGTAAGTTTTATGAAGGAGCAATGAACGACCCATTTAAGATCTTTCTGGGATATATGGGAATACTGAAAGAGTATCAAAAGAAGGGCATGGGGAAAGAAGCATATACTGTATTGGAAGAAGAGATAAAGAATAATGGATACACAGTAATACGATTGAATGTTGGGACAAGAAATATAGAAGCATTATCATTTTGGATACGGAATGGATACAGGGAAATAGTAAGTTTGATAAAGTATAAGAATGGATATATGGATATTAATCTAGAGAAAAGACTTACATAACAATCGCTTCCACCTTACTCGGCTACTGTCACGGTTTATGCAACTCGCTATGCTCGTAAGCATAAACCGCGCCAGCTTAACGCCTCGTAAGCGTCGAATCCTACCCGTGTTGATGAAAATCTAATACGACGCCGGATCAAGCCGGTAAGGAAGCAGCGCACGTTTCTCTTCAAGAGTTTTTGCTTTCGGAAGCATGTCAAAGATATAGCAAAGGTATTTGTAGGGCTCATGGCCATTGGCCTTCGCCGTTTCTATGAGACTATAAAGCCCTGCACTGGTATGAGCCCCGGACGGCGTATTTGAAAACAGCCAATTCTTTCTACCCACCACAAAGGGCCTAATTGAATTCTCGAGTCCATTATTGTCAGGGGTCAAAAGTACATGATCAAGATAGTGAATCATATACTGCCACTGCCCAAGGGCATAGGAAATCGCTTTGCCTAAACTGCTTTTAGGAGCAACGCTCAAGCTCCGCGCCAGTAGCCATTCGTGCATCTGGGTTAATCGAGGCTCCTGGAGCTTCCTGCGTTCAGCCACAAAGGAAGCCTCATCCAGCTCATGGTGTTCATAGCGAGTCCGTAGCAGTTCTTCTTCATGATAGAAGTCGCCGATCATCGCAAGCATATCGGCAGCTTCTCCAGTCCCTTTCGCTGCCTGGTCGGCATCGTAGAACGCCCTGCGGATATGTGCCATACACCCTACGTGGACTATCCCTGGACTAATGCCTACTCGTTCGTATCCTGAATACCCATCGGTCTGAAGATAGCCGGAATAGCCTTTCAAGAATTCAGCGGCCACATTCCCAGCCCTCGTAGGATGATAGTGGAAAAAGATAAGCCGCCGTTTATCCTTAAACCCTGTGGCTACCCACATGTACGACTTCGCTTGGGCAGATCGGTTAGTCTCGTGCAGCACCTGTACGGTTGTTTCATCCATCCCGATCACCGGGGAGGCTTTTATATCATCCCGAATTGCCGTGACAAGATCACCTATCGCTCGTCCTGCGCCCATCGCCAAGGAACATAAGGTGGAGCGAACCGTATCCACGCCCCAGCGGGCGAGGATACCTTCCATTCGGTAGAATGGCTGGGCATCGACAAACTTGCTCGTAAGAAAGAATGCGATGGTGCCATTGGAAAACCTGGACCCAGGAACGATCTTCGCAGGTCCTGGCGCCTGGATAATCGGCGTACTTTCAGTCCCCTGGCAAGCCTTGCAGGGGCAGGGACCATACTTCTTCATCACATGGACATCGACCACAGCCTTTGCAGGAATCAGCCTGAGCTCTTCGGTGCGGGCTTCTCCAATCTCAGGCCGCAGACTCCCGCATTCTGGGCAGGCTCTCTCTTCGTCGGAAAGCTCATGCAGTATCTCAATTCTTTCAAGATTCGCAGGAAATGGCTTTCTGCCTGCCTTCTTTCGTTCATGGGCCGCTACCGCAGACGTTTTTACAGGTGGCGCATCGGTTACGGTTTCGGCTTCGTTGAACAACAGCTCTTGTTTCGGATTGACATAGGGAGCTCTTTTCTCGCTCTTCGATCCAAAGACCAATCGCTGCAGAGCTGCGTACTTTTCTTTCTCGGCCTGTAATTGCCCCTTGATTTCAGCGAGCTCTTTTGCATGGCTAACGGTCATTTCCTTAACGATCTTCTTAAGAAGATCGACGTCGTTTGGAAGATTTTCTATCCCCGTTGCCATGGGTACAGTATAGCATAAAACCCTTTGTTTGTGGGCTCAAATCGTTCATGCCACCGTTAAATATTCAAGTTTTTTGTGTTCCCTGAAGATATCGATTCCCTTCATCAAGAGCCGTAGTCGATCTCGTTCTACTTCGATTATTCCTTGCTTTTTCCGTGTCCAGGGGAAGGTCTCTTGCTCAAGGCGTTTTATCCAAAGGCAGAATCCGGTACGATCCCAATACAGAATCTTCATGACATGGCGTGTTTTTCCAAGAAACACAAAATATGCCCCAGAGAATACAGCCTCTGATTTTTTATCCTGGGCGATTGCCGATAATCCATTGATTTGCTTTCTCATGTCGGTAATTCCGGCTACGATATAGATCGTCCTGTTTCGCCTAAAGTACATTTCCTATTCCTCCCTTCCAGGAAGAATAGCTTTTCTTTTTACCTTGTCAGCATGGTGTGGATTCGACGCTTACCGTTGTGAGGCTCGCTGAAGCGGGACGGGAGGGCCGTTCTGCGGAAGGCGGCGAGGCTGAAGAAGCGGAAGCTTTGGGGAAAGCGGCGGGACGGGAAAGGAGGGTTGAACCGAGGAGGTTGGCGGCTAGAACCAGGATGAAGAAGAGGATCTGGTCGAGAAGGGGAATTTCTTTATAGAGGAAGACCAGGGCACTGAAACCCACGCTGTAGGCTGAGAGGACGAAGCGCTTGAAAGAAGCTGATTCGAGGGGGAGGAAGAAGCCTGAAGCGAGAAGAAAAAGGCTGACGTAGAGGCCGCTGGACTGGGTCCGGGGCCGGGTGAGGATTACGAGCAAATCCAGGGCGAGAGATGAAACAAGCCCTATCGAAGCCAGGAGCTCGAACCTGCGCGCGTCCTTTCGGATAAATGCAGATAGGGCCGCCGCGACCACCAAGAGAACCGCAATGCGCCCCGCGCTCACGAAGAAAAAGGCTGGCTTGCCCTGGAGATAGAGGAAATCGCGGTTTACAGCTATGAATAGGACGCCAGAATAGACTACGGATATGAGGAAGATCCTACCAGCGCCCCGAGATGCCATGGAACCTCCGACTTTTTGTCCGGGATTCCGGCAAGCCGAAAATCCCTCCTATGATTACGTTCCATGGTAATGCACGTAGACTGTAAAGTACAGGACTATCGAGAGTTCAGCGCGCGGAAGCGGCATAGGAGAATATGACATCGGCAATCTCGGCCCGCCCGGCTTCGAAAATCTCGCCTGAAGCCTTAGGAGGAGCGCCCACGAACAGGACCCGCGGATCGGCAGCCAGGGCTTCCCGCCGCGCAGGGAGGGGATTCTTGTAGAAAGCCAAGCCATGGCGCATGCAGGAGTAGTCGAAAAGGAAATCCAGCTCGGCGGGACCCTCCAACACCAGGCTCGTCCTGCCCTCTTCCGCTGCCCTGCGCACGAAATCCTCTATCCTGTCGCGGTAGAGGGAAGCGGATCGGGCCGCCCGGGCGAAGTAGGACATGGAACGCAGGAGCACCTGCTCCACGCCCGCTGGCGTGAGGATGTACCTCAGGCTCCGGCCCGAGATATGGAGGAGCTTCACCCATCCCCGCTCGGCGAACCTCCGCAGGAGGGCGTTGGTCATGCCCAGGGACAGACCAGCCCTGTCGGCGAGGGAGCGCTGGGATGAACGCTCGTCCTCGTCCTGGCAGGCGTAGATCGCCTCCAGCAATTGGAGTTCGGATTCGCTGTGGTTCATGACTGCTTCAGGATTCCTTGCGCGAGCGCCGAGGCGAGCGAGAGCCCGGCTCCGCCGGAGCGAACTTGGCTCGAACCTCGGGATCGGAAAGAAGCTTTTTCATGGCATCCAGGACAAAGGCCAGAAGGATGGAAAGAAAGCCCCCCGCCATGGTGCCCACGACGCAGATCATGGCCCGCGAAGGCTCGCTCTTCTTCTCCGGCGGCACGGCCCGGTCTATCACTTCCACGAACACCTTTTCCGCCGCGTCCTGGAGCTTCATGGTCTCGAGGCTGGAATAGAGGGTGCCGTACACCTTGGTGGCCAGCTCCAGCTCAGCCGTTATATTTGCGTACTCCATGAGGGCGGCCGGGGTTTCCTTCACGGAAGGCCCTATCCCGCCCCCGGTCTTCTCGAAATCCGCCATCTGCGCCTTTACCGCCTCCAGCTGGGTCTTGGCCGACACCACCTTGGGATTGTCTTCCGAAAGGGCGCTCTGGAGCCGTGTTATCTCCACCTCGAGGGCCATCTTCTGCTGGACCAGGGCCTGATATACCTGCAGGCTGGCTGAGCTCTGGGTCTGGGGCGAAATGAGCCGGTATTTTTTCTGGTACGCGGTGAGCCTGTCCTGGGCCGCGCGCACCTTCTTCTCCTGCTCGTCCGTCTGCTGCTGCAGGAGGATGATGTTCTTGCCGCTGGAGGAAAGCACCCTGGAACGCAGATCCTCCTGGATCAGATCCAGGGCCCCGTTCGCTATGGTGGAGGCGAGCGTGGGAGACTTGGACTTCACCGTGATCTTCATCACATTGGTCTTGGCGTCGGTGGAAACAGAAAGCACCTTCCCCAGGCTCTCCACTGCGGCTCCCAAGGGCGTGCCCTGCTTGATCTTCTCGGGATGCTCCAGGAGCTGGGGCACCAGATCGAGCCTGGACACCAGGTTTTCGGCGAAGCTCCGGCTCTTGAGGATAGCTTCTATCTTAATAGCCGGATTGCCCGAACCCCCTGAAGGCAGGCTGACGCCGGCCAGGGAAGCCAGGCTGGCGTACTGGGAGAGGAGGGAAGAGGACGAGGAGCCCGAAATGGGCAGTATGGTGGCTGTTGCCGTGAAGATATTGGGTTGGGCCAGGGCGTAAAACACCGAGGCCACGGCCGCTATCGCGGTAACCCCCACGATGAGCCACTTGCGCTTCCACAAGGTGGCCGCCAGATCCACCAGGCTTATCTCGTCCTCGTCCTTGGCCGGTTCCGCTCTCGCTTCCTGTATGTCGCTCATCGATGTCTCCCTGTTCACAGGCCCAAGAGGGTCTTGGCCGTCAGCGCCGAGGTGAGAAGCGTGCCGATTATGGAGAAAGAATCCTTCACGTATGACCAGCCCACGCTCACCTTGATAGTCTTGGCCGGCACTACCACGGTGTCGCCCGGCCCGAGGACGTACTTGAGAACATTGGGCTTGAAGAAGAGGAAGCCCTTTCCCTCCGTGGAATCGAGCATGCCGGAGGCGCGCAGGATGTAGATCCGGCCCAGGTCGGCATCCCTGGAAATCCAGCCCGACTCGGCCAGGGCTTGCTTCACCGTCATGCCCGGGCGGTAGGCCACCACGGTCTGGTCCGACACTTCGCCGGCCACGAGCACATAAGTGGGCGTGCTGGGCACGAACACCAGGTCGTCGCGCTCCAGCACCACATCGGCGCGCGAAAGCGCCAGGGCTTCCATCGTCGCGGGCATGTCCAGGGAGATGCGGCCGAAGCCCTCCTTGTACAACTGCTTGAGGACGCCCAGCTTGGATCGCTGCATGGCCAGATCTATCTGCAGATTGGCCATGACGGCGGCCGCCGAGCTCAAGGTGCTATCCGTGGCCGCCGGCAGGAGGGCCCCTGCCCCTGAAGCCGCCTCCAATTGGGCTATGAGGCGGTCAACCTGCTTCTGCTGGAGCTCGGCGGCCGCCTTGCGTATCAGCACAAGGCCCTTGGGATAGGCGTTGGAGGCATAGCCGCCCGCCGCGGCCAGGGCTTCGGAAAGCTTCATGCCCTCGCGGAACTCCACGGGCTGGGGATCCTTGACCGCCCCGCGCACCGTCACTATCGCCAGGTGCTCGTCCTTCAAGAGGGCGCGTATGGACACGGAGTCTCCAGGCGCCAGGAGCACCTTGGTGGAAGCCTGCCTCCTCAGGTAGTCCTCCAGGTACACCGACTGAGTGCCGCCGGCCTGCTTGGAGATCACCGCCTTGAGGCTGGAAAGCCCCTTGGAGAGCTCCACCGAGCGCAGGAGGACGGAGAGCTCTATGCCCTCGTACCAGGGCACAACCTTGGGCTCCACCACCTCGCCGGAAATGGTTACGGGCTTGTCGAAGTGCTTGGGATAGAAGACCACCGTATCGCGGGGCGAGAGAGCCAGGTCTTTTCCGCCCGATACAGCGGCAGCAGGCGAAAAGCCGATGATGAGCTCCTCGGATGCGTTCATGCGCCTGATCTCCGCATAGCTTGGGTTCGTATCGATCAGGAGGTCGTTCTGGCCCAGGATCGCCCTCAGGGTCAGGCCTTCGTACCAGGCGTAGCGGCCAGGATAGCGCACCACGCCTTTGAGAAGGACGGTGTCCGCGAACTTGGAGAAATCGTGGGCTTCGGCCCTGTCGCCGGCGGGCAGGAAGCGGATGATATCGCGCGGGTAGATGTCCATGTCGGCCTTGCCGCTTATCACTGCCAGGGGGCTGAAGGTGAGGTACTCTGTCCTCCCGCCGGAAGACCAGCGCTCTATCTCGGCGTAGTGGATCTCGGTATCGGAAAGCAGGTGGTCGGCATTGATGAGCGTGGACAGCTTGGCCGTGTCGGCCAGGGCGTAGAGGCCGGTGAAATTCCCCCTTCCGGTGAGGGCGTAGGCCTCCGAGAAACGGTCGAAGTCGAGCTCGGGCGGCAAATAGCCCACAGCCTTGTAGTCGATAGAGTCCTGGGCTCGCAGTTCCAGGTCGAAATCGCCCGAAAGCACTGATCGAGGAGCGAAAGTGCGGTATTCCCATGATCCATCGGCATGCCTGCGCGTCAGCTCTGCGTAGTCGAGATTGGTATCCTGGAGTATCTGGTCGGCTGTAACCACGTCGGACAGCTTGAGTCCCGGGCTTCGGGCGTAGGGGCCGGCGTAGCGCACGGTTCCAGACACATGGACCACTTCGAGGAAGAATCCCGTGTCGGTGCTGATGCCGAGGGAAGCCG
>DATCUA010000200.1:0-1868 GCA_036567645.1 Rectinemataceae bacterium
GCCTACGAGGGCGGGAAGGGCGTCGTTGTCGGCCTCGATGGGGCATGCGATCCGGGCGGCTTCGCGTACTATGTCGCGCGTAATCTGCCGATCCGTGGGCCTTCCTATCCCCGCTAGCCCAGCGAAGCCGCCCGCGCAGTCGGCGGGATCCAGACCGGCGGCTTGGTATAATCGGGCGAACAGCTCTCCCACCACCCTCTTGGTCTCATCCCAGCCGACGGACCTTGGGTTGGCCGCCTTCCCTTCGCCCTTCCATATCAGGATCGCGTCCGAGCTCTCGACCCTGAGCCTGCACGAGGTGCCTCCTCCGTCCAATCCGAAATACCAGCGCTCGCCCATAGTCTCCCCAGGATCATTCTGGACGCGGCCATCGCGTATTGTCAACCGAAAGCCTGCGGCGGGGCGGCGGATCGGAACGCCGTCTCTGGTGAGCGCGGTTTCGATTGACAAACGACGGAATGGATTTACACTGGAATGCTGTCCGCACGTCGTTTTTCAGGAGGCATGTATGAAATTTAGGAAAACCGCCCTGGTCTCGATCCTGGCGGTATGCGCCCTGTGGTCGGCCTTCGGCCAGAAGACCGAGCTCTCGTTCTGGACATGGAGGCCCGAGGACACGGAGAAGTACAAGATCCTGCTAGCGAGTTTCGAAAAGCAGAACCCCGGCATAACGGTCAAGATATCGGACTTCAAGAGCACGGAGTACAACACCATACTCTCGGCGGCCCTTTCAGGCGGATCGGGACCTGACGTGTTCCAGAGCAGGGCCTACGGCGGCCTGGAAACCTTCGCCCAGTCGGGATACATGGAGCCTTTGGAGAAGTGGGTTCCCGAAGTGAAGAACTTCGGAGCCCCCCTTCGCGGCGCCACGTCCATAAAGGACGGCAAGGTATACGGCGTGCCCTTCGCGAGCCAGACCCTCTTCATCTTCTACAATAAGAAGATCTACAAGGATCTCGGTCTCCAGGTCCCCGAGACCTGGGACCAGTTCATCGCCAACTGCGCAGCCATCAAGAAAGCCGGCTACCTGGCCCTTGCGAACGGCGGCAAGGACGGATGGACTCTCGAAGTCATGATGGGCGCCATAGGGCCGAACTGGTACGGAGCCAACGACTTCTACGAAGCCGTCGTCAAGGGCAAGACGACCTTCCAGGATCCCAGATTCCAGCTGGCGATAGAGAAGATGAAAGAACTCGCGCCCTACATGCCCGACCTCTTCATGGGCGTGGCCTATACCGACGCCCAGGCCAACTTCTTCAACGAGATGGCAGGCCACTTCATCGGCGGATCCTTCGAAGCCGGCTATTTCAGTCAGATGAACCCCAAGCTCGACTACGACGTCTTCCCCGCTCCAGCGGCCAAGGCGGGAGATCCGCGTTACGTCTCCGTCTACGCGGACGGCAACTTCAGCATGAACGCGGCTTCCAAGCACAAGGAAGAGGCCGCCAAGCTCTTGAGCTTCTTCGCGTCCAAGGAGACAGGCAACTTCTTCATCAAGGAGCTCAAGCAGGTATCGGCTGTGCCGGGTGTGGACACCTCGTCCTCTCCTTACATATCCAAGGTCCTAGCCCTGCAGAAGTACAACACTCCCTACGTCTTCCTGGTGGGCTTCCGCTACAACCAGCCTACGGGCTCGGCTCTCTTCCAGTCGGCCATCCAGGGCTTCATGGGAGGCAAGATCAGCGCGGCCGAGGTGTGCAAGCAGGTACAGGAGGGCATAGCCACCTACTACGAGCCATTCAAGAAAAAATAAGGACGCTTCGAGGGGGCGCCGCGTTCTGTCGGCGCCCCTTTTCCGCGGCTTCCGCTCGCACAGCCACCATGATTCGAGGAATGGGAGCTCCATGCTGAACAAGAGAACGGGCGAA
>DATCUA010000201.1:0-11920 GCA_036567645.1 Rectinemataceae bacterium
TGCCGCGTAGGCGAGGAGCCCGTCCAGGGGATCCGAGCCGGGAGGGCAGGGGGCGAGGCCCAGGGCGACCGATGCCGCCTGGACCAGGGCCGGGTCGATCGATTCGGGCGCCGGCACTCCCGCCGTGTCCATGATCGCCGCGTCCAGACCGGCTTCCACGGCAGCATTGAGGAAGATCGAAGTGACTGCCTGCCTCAGGCTCCTCGGAAGGCCGTAGGAGATATTGCCCACGCCCAGGACGGTGAGCGCTCCTGGGCAGGCTTTTTTTATCTCCGGTATGGCCGATATGGTCGCCCGCGCGTCACCGCCCGCGGCGATTGTGAAGGTGAGGGGATCGAAGAGGAGTGACGAGGGAGGCAGGCCGAACTCGCCTGTGGCCAGATCGTAGAGGGCGCGGGCTATCCTCACCTTGTCCTCCACTGTCGCTGCCGGGCCCGACGCGTCCATGGAGAGGCAAACCACGGAGGCTCCGAACTGCGCGGCGAGGCCGAAAATCCTTCTCGCTTTTTCCTCGTTCTCCAGGCTGGTGGAATTGAGGATGGGCCTGCCCCCCACTTCGGGAAGGGCGGCAGCCAGAACCTCCGGGTCGCTGGAATCGAGGCAGAGAGCGGCCTGCGCCCTGGAGGACATGAGCCGGGCAAGGCGCTTGAGGTCTTCGGCTTCGTTCCTTCCCGCGCGCGCCAGGTGAAGGTCTAGTGCGTCCGCCCCGCTGTCTTCCTGGGCGAGGGCTTTTTCGGCCATCGCCTCGAAATCCTGGGCGTCCACGAGGGCCGCGAATGCCGCCGAGCCGGCCGCGTTGGCCCTCTCCCCTATCTTGAAGAGTCCAGGGCCGATGGGCTGGGCCCTATAGAGCGAGGCCAGGGCGGGGCGGGCGGATCCGCGCTCCCTGGCCCTCGGCCTGTCGAAAAGCCGCGCGTTGAGGGCAGCGATGTGGGCGGGCGTTGTTCCGCAGCAGCCTCCCACCACGGCCAGGCCGTGGCGCCTGGCGAGCTCGGCCACCTTGTCGGCGAAAATCTCGGGTCCGAAGGGATAGCAGGTCTTTCCGTCTACCGAGCAGGGCAAGCCCGCGTTTGGCATGAAGCAGAGCGGCAGTCCGGTAGCCGCTGCCAGAGATTCCAGGGAAGACGCGAGCTCGTCCGGCCCCCCAGAGCAGTTCAAGCCGAGGGCCAGGGGGCCGAAGGGCGACACGATGGCCGCGAAGGCCCCAAGATCCGTCCCCGTGAGCATCCTCCCCTTTTCGTCCACCGTGGCCGACACGATACAGGGCAGGCCCCGCCCTCCCTCGGGGCTGCGCAGCGCCGCGAGGGCCGCCTTGATCTGGAGGGGATCCTGGCAGGTTTCCACTATCGCCAGGTCCGCTCCCCCGTCGGCGAGACCCCTGGCCTGGGGAAGGTAGGAATCATAGAGTTCGGCGTAGGTAGAGGCCCCCAGAGAGGGCGGTTTGTCCCCCGGGCCGATCGACCCCGCGACCAGGCGCAGGTTTCCTAGTCCCAGTCCCCGGCCGCATTTCACGGCGGCCCGCAGAGCCTCCTCGGCCGCCGCCTTGTTCAGGCGGTAGGCCAGGGCTTTGGCGGCTTCCATGCCTCCCTGCGGCTCTCGGGAATCCGCTTCGACGAATACTGCCAGATCCCGGGCGCTCGCGGAAAAGGTGGCTGTCTCCACCATCTCGGCTCCAGCCCGGAAATACTCGGCGTGGACACTCTCGACAAGATCCGGCTTTTCGAGAGGCAGGAGGGCAAGCCTTCCAGCCTCGGCGGCCTCGGGAGCCAGGCTTTCCAGAACCGTGCCCATGGAGCCGTCCGCGAGGATGAGCCTGGATCCGAAGAGCCCTGCCAGTTCGCGCGGTGAATATCGGCTTCCGGTTTCGCCAGTAGCGTTCATCGGGTCCGCCTCGCCTTGTCTCCGAAGAGGGCGTCCAGCACCCACTTCGACCCCAGGCCCTTCCCCATGGTGAAGAAGTGCAGGCCGGGGGCTCCGGCATCCAGAAGGTCGCGGCAGAGCCGAGCCGTCCATTCTATGCCGAAAGCCTTTTCTTCCGCCGGGCTTTTCGCCTCTTCCAAGCCCCGGACGAGGGCCTGGGGGAGATCGATGAAAAAGGTGCGCGGTATGAGGGATATGGAGTCGGCTCTGAAGAGAGGTTTTATGCCGGGCAATACGGGCACGTTCACGCCTCTTCGGGCGAGGCTTTCCACCAGGCGCAGGTAGGGTTCGGCCTCGAATACCATCTGAGTTATGGCGAAGCTCGCCCCGGCGCGGATCTTCCTCGCCAGCCTGTCGAGGTCGGTCTGGAGGTTGGGGGCGGCGAAATGCTTCTGCGGATACGCGGCCACGCCGACGCAGAAGGCCGTGGGCTTGCCTTGGGCGGGCGGGGTGTATTCGCCCCTGTTGAGCCGGGCCACGTGGTCGACTATGTCCTCGGCGTGGGCATAGCCATCTCGGCCTGAGCCCGTATCCTGCGTCGGGGCGAACCTCTCGTCGCCCATCACGACGAAGATATCCCTGAAGTTCGCGTAATGGAGGTCGATGAGGAGATCCTCCACGTCGAGCCTGTCGGCCGAGGCGCCCACGACATGGGGAACGGTTGTTATGCCGAAGGCGTCGCGCAGGGCTACCGCCGTTCCCAGGGTGCCCGGCTTGGTGCGCAGGGCAACCCTCCGGGGGCCCGATCCGGAATCGGCCCAGGCCTTTCCGCCGGCGTGATCCGTCACCGATATGAAAGAAGGGGCGTGGGGCGCTATGGCTTCCACCGCTGCCATGATCTCGTCCAGGTCCCCGCCCCTGGAGGGGGGCACTACCTCGATGGAAATGCAGGTTCCGCCTTTGAGGGCGTCCATGACCCTCGTCCTGGTCCCTGGGCCCGAAGCCCTGTCCGACTCGATAGCCTTTTCGATCGCCATGCGCAATAGTGGCGGCTCCGGCGTGTGAAAATCAAGTGCGGCGCGGCCTGCCAGAAGTTGTGAGGATGATCGGCAGATTGCGAAAAGGTTGCCTTTCAAGCCGACATGGACGAGAATACGAGTGGAGGAACGCCATGAGACTGAAGAACGCCCACATCGCCCTTTTCGTCTTTCTAGCCCTGTCTGCGGTCAATCTTCTGGCCCAGGGCGTCACGGGAGTCTACTCGTCCGATTTCGGGGATCTCACTCTTCAGCAAGTAGGCACGAGGGTAACCGGAACCTATCCTCATGCCGAGGGAAGGATCGAAGGAACGATCTCAGGTTTGACGGTGAGCGGGTGGTGGTACCAGAGCAACGGCAAGGGCCGCTTCGTCTTCAATTTCAGTCCGGATGCCAGCGCCTTCACGGGCAAATGGAGCTACGAATCCGCCGAGCCCTCCAGCCAGTGGAATGGAAAGCGAATCTCGGGAGGGCCTTCGACTCTCTCCCCCCCGGCCTTGGTCTCCCCGGGGCCTTCCTATGCCATCCCCTATCTGGCCGGAGTATACGAGAGCGATTTCGGTAAGGTGACCCTTTCCCAGAATGGGGCTTCGGTGACGGGGACCTACGAACACGCCGACGGCAGGGTAGAAGGCACGCTTTCCGGCTCCACTGTGAGCGGGTGGTGGTACCAGAGCAACGGCAAGGGCCGCTTCGTCTTCGTCTTCAACTCCGATGCGAGCGCCTTCACGGGCAAGTGGAGCTACGAATCCGCCGAGCCATCCGGCCAATGGAACGGAAGGCGCATCGGGGAGGCTACAGGAGCGCCTTCGGGCGGGGGGACTCCCAGCCAGAGCCCGAACCTGGCGGGAAGCAAGGAGATTTTCAACAACTGGAACAAGGCGGCCGTATACAACGGACCCTCGTCGCCTACCTATTTCTACTTGGGCGCGCCTTCGACGGTCGCGCGGATCATCACCTACCACTGGAACGACATGAGGGGCAAGCTTCCAGGAACTATCGGCCTGAGAGGAGCGGACGGGAAGGTCTACGGGCCTTGGCCTGCCCAAGGCAGCGGAGGCACCGGGGGAGCCCAGAACGTCAACTGGACAGTCTACCCCAATCTCTCCCTGCCGGCGGGAATATATCAGATCCTGGATGGGGATCCCGGCTCCTGGTCCTACAATTCGGGCTCCTTCGGAAGCGGTTTCGCCGCGGTTCTCGCGTATTAGGCCTGGCCGCGCCCGAGGGGAGGCTTGACAATCGGGCTTCCCCTGGTGGAGTATGCCTCAATCGCACGTGAGCGCCCCGGGGTTTCCCGGGAGCCGAGGAGAATATGGCAATTTCGGGCCGGATAGACGGAAGCATCATTCGCGTATGGAGCATGCGCAGGCCCCGTCTGTCCACAGGCTCGCGTCGCGACGCGGTGGACAGCCGGGGCACAGCCTAGGCGGCCGCGAAAAAGGGTGGCCGCCCGAGCCCGAAGCGCCTTCCACGGCGCCCCCGGAGGCCACATGCCAGTACGCATACCCGACAACCTGCCTGCCGCTCGACAGCTCGAGGACGAAAACATATTCGTCATGACCAACGAGCGGGCCTTCCACCAGGACATACGCGAACTCCGCATAGCCGTACTCAATCTCATGCCCACGAAGATCGTCACCGAAACCCAGATCCTGCGCCTCCTGGGCAATACCCCCCTGCAGGCACAGATACGCTTCATCCGCATGTCGAGCCACGAATCCGTCCACACATCCACCGAGCATTTGGACGCCTTCTACGAGTCCATAGACGAGGTCCTCCACGAAAAGTTCGACGGGCTCGTCATCACGGGGGCTCCCGTGGAAACCCTCGAGTTCGAGGAGGTGGACTACTGGCCCGAACTCGTGAGGATCATGGACTGGTCGACCACCAATGTCTGGTCTACCCTCCACATCTGCTGGGGAGCCCAGGCCGGCCTCTATCACCACTATGGAATCAAGAAACGCCCCCTGGCATCCAAGATGTTCGGCCTCTACCGGCACAGAGCCCTCGATCTCAAGGAGCCCATTCTGCGAGGCTTCGACGAGGAGTTCCTCGCCCCGCACTCGCGCCATACCGAGGTCTTGGCCCGGGACATAGAAGCCGTACCCGATCTCAAGCTCCTGGCGGTATCCGACCAGGCGGGGGTCTACCTCGCCGCATCCCGGGACAGGAGGCGCGTCTTCGTCACCGGCCACCCCGAATACGATAGGCTCACTCTGAAAGCCGAATACGACAGGGACATAGCGGCGGGCAAACCCATAGCCCCGCCTGTCAACTACTTTCCCGGCAACGACCCCGGCAGGGAACCCCTCATGACCTGGAGATCCCACGCCCACCTTCTGTACGCCAACTGGCTCAACTACTGCGTGTACCAGGAGACTCCCTACGACCTCGACCAATTGAGATAAGGAGAGATTATGCCTCGGATTTCGCGAAAGGCGCTTTCGTTCGGAGAGTCGGTCATACGGCGCATGACCCGGGTGGCCCTGGACCACGGCGCCATCAACCTTTCCCAGGGCTATCCCGACTTCGATCCCCCTCCCGCCCTCCTCGAGGCTGCTGCCAGGGCCGCTGTCCAGGGCCCGCACCAGTACGCCGTCACCTGGGGGGCCAAGAACTTCAGGGATGCCCTGGCCGCCAAGCAGAGCCGATTCATGGGCATGCCCATCGACCCGGACAAGGAGATAACCGTAACCTGCGGGGCTACCGAGGCCATGATGGCAGCCGTCATGGCCGTGGTCGATCCCGGGGACAGGGTCATCGTGTTCTCGCCCTTCTACGAGAATTATCTGGCGGATTCCATCCTTTCGGGTGCCGAGCCGATCTGCGTTCCCTTGAGGCCCCAAGCCTCTCTGGGAGGCCAGTTCGTCTTCGACCCGGAAGAACTGGAGGCGGCCTTCGCCTCGGGCGCCAAGGCCCTCATCCTCTGCAATCCCGCCAACCCCACGGGCAAGGTATTCACGGAAGCCGAGCTGAAGGCCATAGCCTCCCTGGCTGAAAAGCACGACGCCTTCGTCATAACCGACGAGGTCTACGAGCACATCGTCTACGCCCCCAATGTCCACAGGTATTTCGCCGCCTTGCCCGGCATGGCCGAGCGCACGATATCCTGTTCCTCCCTCTCCAAGACCTACTCTATAACGGGCTGGAGGCTGGGCTACACCATAGCCCCGCCCCGGGTGACCGACGGCATACGCAAGGTCCACGACTTCCTCACCGTAGGAGCGGCGGCCCCCTTGCAGGAGGCTGCCGTGACCGCCCTGGGCTTCGACGATGCCTACTACGCCGGCCTCGGGGAGCTCTACGCGAAAAAGCGGGAAATCTTCCTATCCTATCTGGAAAAGGCCGGCCTCAGCTTCGTCAAGCCCGAGGGGGCCTACTACGTCCTCGTGGATATCGAGGAGTTCGGGGCCAAAGACGACACGGCTTTCTGCGAATGGCTGGCCGCCGAGGTAGGCGTGGCCGCAGTCCCGGGTTCGAGCTTTTTCAAGGACGTAGAAGAGCGTTTCATACGCTTCCACTTCGCCAAGCGCGAGGAAATCCTGCATCAGGCGGGCGAGCGCCTTCTAGGCCTGCGCCAAGCCTGGCAAAGAACCGGCGGCCGCCTGGGCGGCAGTTCCGGGAGGAAATCATGAACGATACGAGTACGCGCGGATTCGAGACCGACGCGATCCATTCGGGGCATAGCCCCGACCCGACGACTCTTTCGCGCGCCGTCCCCGTCTACAGGACGAGCTCCTTCGCCTTCAAGAGCGCCGAGCACGCGGCCAACTTGTTCGCGCTGAAAGAATTCGGGAACATCTACTCCCGCCTCGGCAATCCCACGAACGAGGTCCTCGAGACCAGGGTTTCGGCGCTCGAGGGCGGGGCGGCTTCGGTAGCCGTGGCCTCCGGCACTGCTGCCATCTTCAACACGATGATCACCATAGCCAAGGCCGGGGACGAGATAGTCTCGGCCCCGTATCTCTACGGCGGCACCTACACCATGTTCGACGCCATCCTCCCCGACCTCGGCATCCGGACCCGCTTCGCCGCCTCCCTCGATCCGGAGGCCTTCGATGCCGAGATCAGCGCCAAGACGAGGCTCATCTACGTCGAGACCATAGGCAATCCCGTCCTCGACGTCGCCGACGTGGAGGCCATCTCTGCCGTAGCCAGGAAGCACCATCTGCCTCTCGTGGTCGACGCCACATTCACCACGCCCTATCTTTTGAAGACCATAGAACGCGGGGCTGACATCGTCATCAATTCCCTCACCAAGTGGATGGGCGGCCACGGCACTGCCATAGGCGGCATAGCCACCGATGCGGGCAAATTCGACTGGTCGGATCCCAAGTTCGAGCTCTTCAACCGGCCCGACCCCAACTACCACGGCCTTCGCTGGGCTCTCGACCTCCCGCCAGAGCTGAGGAAGACAGCCTTCGCCTTGCGCACGCGCACGGTGCCGCTGCGAAACCTGGGCGCCTGCCTTTCGCCCGACAACGCCTGGATCTTCCTCCAGGGCCTCGAGACCCTCCATGTCCGCATGCCCCTGCACTGCAAGAACGCCCTGGCCGTGGCCGGATTCCTGAAGTCCCATCCCAAGGTCGCCTGGGTCCGCTACCCGGGCCTGGAAGGCGATCCCTCCAAGGCCCTCGCCGACCGCCTCCTCCAGCGCGGCGCGGGGGGCATGGTGGTATTCGGAGTGAAGGGCGGGAGGTCGGCGGGCCAGAAGTTCATCGAGGCCTTGAGGCTTTTCTCCCACCTGGCCAACGTGGGCGACGCCAAGAGCCTGGCCATCCATCCGGGAAGCACCACCCACTCCCAGCTCTCGGATGAGCAGCAGCTGGCGGCGGGAGTGTCCCCCGACCTCGTGCGGCTATCCATCGGCCTGGAGAACATTGAGGACATCGTCGCGGATCTGGAGAGGGCGCTGGGGGCGGTTTGAGAAAGCTGGGCGGCGGAGCCCCTGACTCCTAGGCCGATCCCTTCTCCTTGAGACGCTCGAGGAGGATCCTGAAAGCCGCACCTTCCTTTTTCAATTCCCTTGAGCCGCGGGTGATCTTGCAGAGGGAGAGCCCGAGGTCTTCGGCTATGCGGCGCTGGGGCGTGCCCTCGGCTAGTTCCTTGACCAAGGCCCAGCGCTTGGCCATCTCGTCGGCTTCGGAGGGCGTGAGGAGGGAGTAGAAAAACCGCTCGATCAGGGAGGCGTCGGCGCCTTCGAGGGCCTTGGCCATCTCGGCGATGTTGTGGCGCATGAGTTCGGGGTTCCTAGGCATAGAAACATGATATCACGGTTTTCGCTTTCTCGCCCCCCCGGTCGCGAGCCGCTCCGCCTATTTCCAGGCTATTCCAGGGCGTAGACGATACCGATGCTCGCGCGGTACTCGATGCTCCCTGGCGAAAAAGCTTCCGCTGTCGAGCCCGAGTCGGCGCGCTTGAGGGCGTAGAGCGCTTGATTCGGCACGAGAGATGCGCCGCCTCCTTCCTCCACCTTCAAGATCTTGGCCAGCCTCATCCCTAATGCCTCCGCTACAGCCTTGGCCTTGACGAGGGCGTTCACGGCGGCGCTGGCAAGGACATCGGCGCGGATCCGGGATTCGTCCGCGTTCTTGAAGACGAGATTGCGAACCTCGTTCGCGCCGGCTCCGGTGGCGGCCTCCACGACCTGCGAGAGGAGGGCGAGATTGGCGAGCCGGATCTCGATTTCCGCCTCCGCCCTATAGCCGATCAGTGATTGCTGCTTGCCCGGCCTGTCGTCGTACACCGGCCACAAGCCGAAGCTCCCGGTTCTGATATCCTTCTTGTCCAGGCCTGAGGCGGCGAGCGTCTTCACTACGGCATCCGAGGCGCTCAAGGCGGCGTCGCGGGCCGCTGAGGGCGTCTTAGCCTGGACGCTGATCCCGAACGTAACTGCCGCGAGGTCGGGCTGTACCCGTATCAGGGCTTCGCCCGAAACCGAGAGCGTGCTGGGCGCCGAGGTTTCCGCGCCCGGGGAGGGTATGGCCGCCTGCGCAGGAAGGTTTGCCGGGAGGAGGACCGCCAGGGCGAAGATGAGCAGGGAGCAGAAGGCGCCGACTGCGCCGCTGGGATGGGGCTTTCTCATGCCTTCCTCCTCGTCTCGGCTTCGACGAATCCCCCCAGCCTGTTATATGCCCTATAGAGCCCCTCGTAGGCGGCGGTTGCTTCGGGCAGCGGCTCCACCCTCCGTTCCACAGCGCTCGCCATGGCCGCTTGCGCCGCTCCCATGTCGGGATGCAGGCCCGCCGCGAGGGATGCGAACATAGCCGCCCCCAGGGCCACAGACTGATCCGATCCGAGTATGTCTATGGGGCGCCCGAGGACATCGGAGACAATCTGGACAACAAGAGGAGACTTCCGCGCCACCCCTCCGATGGCGACGATGGATGAGACGGGTACGCCCTCGGCTTCGAAGCGGTCGACGATAGCCCGCGTGCCGAACGCAGTGGCCTCTATCAGGGCCCGGTAGATCGCTGGAGCCGTAGTGCCCAGGCGCAAGCCCATGATGGCGCCCGCGAGGGACTGGTCTGCGTCGGGCGTCCTCCGCCCGTTCAGCCAGTCAAGGGCTACGAGGCCCGCCGAACCCGGAGGCAGTTTGGCAGCTTCCTTTTCCAGGGCGTTCATGATCGAGGCGTCCATCTCCTCGGCTACGGCGGCAACTACCCCGGAATCTATCTCCTCGGCCTTGGGCAGAACGGACTCTATAGGCCAGAGGAGGAGCTTCTTGAACCAGGCGTAGACATCGCCGAAAGCGCTCTGACCCGCCTCGTAGCCGAGCAATCCGGGCAGGATGGAGCCATCCACCTGGCCGCAGATGCCGGCCACGGTGCGCTCTTGCCCCGGCTCGATGGGAGCCGAGATCATGTCGCAGGTCGATGTGCCCATGACCTTTACAAGGACGCCGGGCTTGGCTCCGGAACCGGCGGCTCCCATGTGGGCGTCTAAGGCGCCCACGGCCACGGGGATTCCTGCCTTCAAGCCCAGGCGCCGGGCCCATTCGGCGCTCAAGAAGCCGAAGACCGTGTCGCTCGTGTAGGTATCCTTGCCCATGCCGCGCGCTATGGGGACGAGGGCCGCATGGAGCCGCTCCAGGAAGGCGGCCTCGGGATATCCTCCGAAGCTCTCGTGCCACATGGCCTTGTGGCCTGCAGCGCATCTCGAGCGCTTCACGTCTTCGAGGGGGCTCGCCGTCAACAGGGCTGGCATCCAGTCGCAGTGCTCCAGAAATGAGGCTGCGGCCTTGGCCACCCGGGGATTGGACCTGATGACATGGAGGGCCTTGGCCCAGAACCACTCGGCCGAGTAGCTGCCCCCAGAAAATGCGGTGAAGTCCTTTCCTCCCCAGCCGCGCGCGAGGGCGTTGATCTCCTCGGCTTCGGCAATGGCAGTGTGATCCTTCCAGAGGACGAACATGGCGTCGGGATCCTCGGCGAACTCGGGCAGGAGGGCGAGGGGGCGCCCCGAAGCGTCGACCGCGCAAGGTGTCGAACCCGTCGTGTCCACTCCTATGCCCCGCACGAAGCCGAGCGCCTCGGCGCCCGCCTTGGCGGCGAGCTTTTCCATGGCCGACTCCATAGCTTCGATGTAGTCCAGGGGATGCTGCCTGAACCTGGCCTCGGCGGGCGAGCAGTACAGTCCCTTGGCCCAGCGCGGGTAGGAAGAGACGGCCTGGGCTTTCTCGGCGCCGGAGTCCGCGTCGACGAGGAGGATCCTGCAGGTATCCGTTCCGAAGTCCATGCCGATCACGTATCTGGGTTGGGCGTGTGCTTTCATGGCCCTATCATAGAGCGATTATCGAATCCGGGGTAGATGGGTCGTGCGCTGGCCCAGGGTCTTGCGCCAGCCCGGCGCGCGTGGCTATACTCGGGATAACGAAAGCAAATCGAAACTAAAAAGCAAAAGTTTCGAAATGGCTCTTGGGGGCGAATCTGAATCTCGACCTGAGCGACCGCGAATCTCTCATCCTCGACAAGCTGGCCAGGGAAGGCTCGCTCGCGGTGAGCCAGCTCGCCCGGGAGCTGGGGGTCTCCGAAGTGACGGCCCGCTCGGATCTCAAGAATCTCGAAGACAAGGGGTTCATAAGCCGCACCAGGGGCGGAGCCTACCCGGCCTTCCACAAGGACATCCTGGAGCGCCAGCGCCTCAACCTGGAAGAGAAGAACCGCATTGCCCGCGCTGCTGCCGAATTGGTGCGCGACGGGGACAGGATCATGATCGAAGCGGGCACGACCACGGCCTTGATCGTCCGATGCCTCGCCGGGCGGAGGGGCGTCCAGGTTGTGACCAATTCCACTCTCGTGTTCTCCTATGCGCGGCTCAATCCCGCCCTGACCATAATCCTCACCGGGGGCCTCTTCCGCAAGGAAACCGAATCCCTGGTGGGGCCCGTCGCCCTGCGAGCCATAGCCGACTTCAATGTCCGGCTGGCCTTCGTGGGCACGGACGGCTTTTCCGTGGAGCGAGGCATGACCACCCAGCTGGTGGAAGGGGCTGAGATAGTGAAAGCGATGAGGCGCCAAGCCGAGGAGACCTGGCTTGTGGCCGACTCGTCCAAATACGGCCGAACGGGCTTTGTCAGGGTCCTCGGCCTCTCGGAAGTGGATGGAATGATAACCGATTCGCGTCTCGGCCAGGAGGCGATCGATAGCCTCGCAGATACGGGTCTGAGGCCGAGGATAGTCTAGGAGGGAGAATGGCTCATCTCGTCGTCATGCCGAAGCTCGGCAATACTGTAGAATCCTGCCTCATCGTGGGATGGAAGGCGAAGGAAGGGGACTCGGTCTCTCCCTCGACACCGCTTTGCGAGATCGAGACCGACAAGGCCACCATGGAAGTGCCTGCCGGAGTCGAGGGGATCATCCTCAAGCTCCTCAAGGCCGAGGGAGACGACGTCCCCGTCATGGAGCCCATCGCCGTGGTGGGTGCCCGGGGCGAGGTCTGGGATGGAACCGTGATGGAGAAGAAGGGAGCCGCCGCAGGCGCTGCTACAGGCGCCGCCGCAGGCGCCGCTCCCGCCGCTT
>DATCUA010000202.1:0-11914 GCA_036567645.1 Rectinemataceae bacterium
CAAGGCCGCCCTCGATGACGCGCCCGAGCTCATCGCTTTCGTGGAGGCTGTGGCTGGCGAGAGCGACAACCTCACCTTCGGTCCCGGCGAGTTCGGCTTGAGCCTGGCCCAGGAGGAAGAGTACCTCAAGAACCTCTCCGGCTCGGAAAACCAGATCTACTTGGTCGGCCTGGTCGAAGGGGAGATAGTGGCGTCCATCACCTTCGTGGGCGGCAAGAGGACCCGCACCAGGCACACAGGCGAGTTCGGGATTTCGGTGCGCAAGGCCTTCTGGGATCTGGGCGTCGGGGGAGCCATGATAGAAGCCCTCCTGGACTGGGCTCGCGCCGCAGGCTTCATACAGAAGATTTCTCTCAGGGTGCGCACGGACAACGAGAGAGCCATAGCGCTCTATAAGAAAAAGGGATTCGAGATCGAGGGAATCCTGCGAGGCGAGTTCAAGATAGACGGACGGCTCTACGATCTCTACGCCATGAGCAGATTCATCTGACTGCCGGACCGCGAGGCCTGCGCGGTTCACGCTACCTGGCGCGCCAAAAGCGAGCGCCGCCCTCCCAGGGCGGCGCTATCCAAGCGAAACTTTGCTTTTTCTCAGCCCAGCTTGATCAAGCCCAGGCCATTCAGGAGGATCACGAGTATGGCCAGAGGCGCCAGGTAGCGGACGAGGAAGCGCAGAAGCCCCGTATGCCATGGGCTGGCTGAGAATCCCTTGTCCAGCTCGGCTCCGAAGTCCTTTTTAGAGACGAACCAGCCAGCCACCAGTGCTATGGCAAGGCCGCCCGCTGGCAAGAGGAGATTCGAGGAGACGAAGTCGAACAGATCGAAGAAGCTCAGCCCGAACAGCTTGACGCCGCCCAAGACCTCGCCCTGGGAGAGGGTGGCCAGGACGCCGAGGACGAACATGGCCGCGGCGGTGAGGATGGCGGCCTGTGGCCGACTCATTCTGCCCTTTTCGCTCAGCCAGGCCACCGGAACTTCGACCAGGCTGATCATGGCGCCTATGGTCGCTATGGAGGAGAGGACGAAGAATACCACCGTCAGGACCGAGCCCAGGGGCATCTTGGAGAAGATGAGGGGGATGGTGTTGAACAGGAGGCCGGGGCCGCCCGCGGGGGTTCCTCCGAAAGCGAAGACCGCCGGAAAAATGGCGAGGCCGGCCAGAAGCGATACCAGGGTGTCGGAAAGAGCCACGCGCGTGGCGTTGGGAACGATCTTGGTGGCGTCGGGGATGTAGGAGCCGTAGGTGGTCTGGGTGCCCATGCCCACGGAGAGTTTGAAGAAGGAGAGGCCAAGGGCGGTCAGGATTGCCGAACCCGAGAGCTTCGACAGATCGGGCCTGAAGAGGTACTCGACGCCGGCGAAGGCCCCGGGTAGGGTGAGGGCCCGGATGTCGCAGACGAGAAGGAGCCCGAAGAGGATGGGCATGAGGGTCTTGGTAACCTTTTCGATTCCCTTGGACACTCCCGAGGCGATGATCCAGGCACTCAGGGCGAGCACGCCCGCCTGCCAGAACAGGGGCTCCCAGGTGCCGCCCGCCAGGGCGCCGAAGGTCTCGGGGCCGAGGACCGCGCCTGAGAAAGCCGCCCCTATCGATTTGAACACATAGGCGAAAACCCAGCCCGCTACGTCGGTATAGAAGGCCATGATGAGGATGGCGGATACCAGGCCGGCCCAACCGATGAAGGACCACGACTTCTGCCCCTCTACCACTGAACCGTAAGCCCGAACCGCCTCCAGCCTGGTCTTGCGGCCCACGAGGTGCTCGGCCACGAGGATGGGAAGCCCCACCAAGGCGACGGAGAGCAGGTAGGCGACGACGAATGCTGCGCCACCGTTGCTGCCCGTCAGATAGGGAAATTTCCAGATATTGCCCAAGCCGATAGCCGAGCCCAAGGTTGCCGTGAATGCTCCCAGGTTCGAGGCGAAGGCGTCCCTTTTAGTTTCCTGCCGCGCTGCCATGCTGCTCCCTCCAGATGCGGATGGAGGATGATACCGGCGCCGGGGGTTTTATTCTAGGACTCGAAGAAGGCTGTAGCCGCGCCCAGGATGGGGGCTTCGTCTATGCGTAGGGCGATCGCGACGCGGCACAGAGAGCCCAGCTCCGCGAGACGTCTCCGCGTCGGCGCGGCCAGGAGCTCTCCCGACTTGGCGATCTGCCCGCCCAGGATGAGGAGATCGAAGCCGTTCTTCTCGATCTGGGGGAGTAGGATTTCCGCCAGGGCCGAGCCCGTGTCCTCGAAAACTCGGGCGCACAGGGTGTCGCCAGCGGCCGCGCGCTCGGCCATCATTTTGACGCTCGGAGCCCCCGCCCCGCCCAGGTCGGAGTAACGCCTGGCGATAGCCCGCGCCGAAGCGTAGTCCTCCGCGATTCCGTCCCGGTAGGGGCTCCGGTATACGTCCGCAGCGGGACCGCCCCTAGGAGATTTCAGCAGCTTCCCCTCCACAACCCCAGCGAAACCCAGGCCAGTGCCGAGAGTGGCGATGCAAGGCCGCCTCGCGCCCGCGCCCAATCCGAGAGCGAGCTCGCCGAGGAGAAATGCGAAGGCGTCGTGGATGAAACGCACGGGGAGAGGCCCCGCGGCTTTCGTAATGAAATCGCGCACGCTCAGGCCGAATATGGATGCGTACTTGTGCTTCATGAGGCTCACCCCGGCCTCGAAGTCGAAAGGCTCGGGGGTGGAAACCCCCACGCCGACCATCTCGAGCCCCCTGAGACGGGCAAGTTCGAGGCCGCGCGATGTTGCGGCCGCAAAAGCCTCTTCGATCTCCCTGGCCGTGCCGGCGGAAGGCATGGGCATCTGCTCCGAATCCAGGACTTCCCGTACCGAATCGGAAAGCGGCACAAGGCCGAGCTTGATCGCCGTGCCACCGGCATCGAGAGCGAGAAGGCCCCGGGATTTGGCTCTCATTCGGGGTCGAAGAGCTTGCCCGGGTTCATGATGAGCTCGGGATCCCAGGCGCGCTTGATCGCCTTGATCAGCCCCAGCTCTACCGGGCTCATGAACTCGGCCATGTACTTCTTGCGCTTGAGGCCGATGCCGTGCTCGCCTGAGATCTTCCCGCCCAGCTTGGCTACCGCGGCATAGAGCTCCTCCAGGGCGAGGGGCTCGACGCGCTTCCATTCCTCCAGGGACATGGCCGGATCCTTGACGAGGGTGGCGTGAAGATTCCCGTCCCCGGCGTGGCCGTAGCAGGGAATGCTAATACCGTAGGCGGCTGAAATCCTGTCCAGCTCGGGCATGACCTCGGGGATTGAGGCCGGCGGCACCACGATGTCCTCTATGCTCTGCACGGGGCAGTACACCTTGAAGGCCTCGGCTATGTTCCGCCTCACGCTCCAGACCCGCTCCTGGGTGGTCCTGTTGTCGGCCATGTAGACTTCCAGGGCGCCCATCTCCACGCAGAGGTCACCCACCTTTTCCGCGTCCAGGTCCACCTGGGCGGGCTCGGAGCCATCCATCTCTATGAGGAGCATGGCCCCGCAGTCCTCGTAGGGGAGGCTCTCGTTGAGGTATCTGCAGGAGGTCTGGACGGAGAGCTTGTCCATGAACTCTATGCCCACGGGCACGGTGCCCTTGGCTATGATAGCGGGCACGCAGGCTATGGCCTCGGCGGGAGTCCTGAAGAGGGCGAGGAGGTCGCTCTTGGCCTTGGGCAGGCCGATGAGCCGGATTATAGCCGTGGTGACGATGCCGAGGGTGCCCTCCGAGCCCACGACGAGATGGGTGAGGTCGTAGCCGGTCACGTCCTTGGCCAGCTTTCCACCGAGCCAGACGATCTCCCCGGTCGGCGTCACCAGCTCGATGCCGAGGATGTAGCGCGAGGTCACACCGTATTTCACGGCCTTGCCGCCGCCGGCGTTCTCGGCTATGTTCCCGCCCAGGAAGCAGGTCTCCAGGCTCATGGGGTAGCCCGCGTAGAAGAGGCCTTTTTCCTTGACGAGGTTGTTGATCTCGTTGGTTACTATGCCCGTCTCCACGGTCATGGTCATGTTGGCGTAGTCGATCTCCAGGACGCGGTTCATCTTCTCGAGCGAGACGACGATGCCGCCGAACACGGGGATGGCCCCCCCGGAGAGCCCTGAGCCAGCGCCGCGCGGCGTCACCGGAATTCGGCGCCTGTTGGCGAGCTTCACCACCTCGGCCACCTGGGCCGTGGAAACTGGCGTTACTACGGCTTCCGGCATGTGGCCGTACTCGGCGGCCGAAGTCTCGTCGTGGGAATAGGCTTCCATGCGGTCGGCATCGGATATGACGTTGCCTGATCCGAGGATGCCGCGCAGCTCGGCGAGAGCGCGCGAATCCACTTTTCCGTAGTTCATGGCGTCCCTCCCTCATTCTCCGCGCCGGAAGTCGGCCGGGCAACTGGTCGGACGACCGGCCTGTCCTCGCAGGAACCCGGCTTGGGCAGTCTGACGCGCAGCTTCGCCGTCAGCCTCGGCAGGACCTCGAAGAGGTCGGCCACCAGGGCGAAATCGGCCAGCTTGTGGATGGGCGCCTCCGGATCGCTGTTGACCGAGACGATCGTCTGCGCCGTCTTTATCCCCGCCAGGTGCTGGATGGCGCCCGAAACCCCGGCGCAGAGATAGAGCCGCGGTGATATGGTCTTGCCGGAGAGGCCGACCTGGTGGGGATAGGAAACCCATCCCCTGTCCACAGCCTCGCGCGATGCGCCCACGGCACCGCCCAGGACTTCCGCCAGTTCGCGCACCAGCCTGAAGTTCTCGGCCTTCTTGAGGCCCCTGCCCCCGGCCACCACGAATTGGGCCTCCTCCAGGTTTTCGAAATCCGCCGCGTCGCGCTCCAAGGCCAGTACCCTCACCCTCGTTTCGACAAAGGCGGGATCGAGAGACAGCCGCTCGATGCGTCCCGTTCTGCATGGATCCCGTTCCAGGGGCCGAGCCGACTTGGGCCGCACCGTCGCCATCTGGGGTCGGTGGTCGGGGGTCTTGATGGTGGCCATGATGTTGCCGCCTATGGCCGGCCTCGTCTGGAGGAGATTCCCCGTCCCCTCTTCTATGTCCAGCTCGGTGCAGTCGGCCGTAAGGCCCGCGTGGAGGGATACGGCGAGGTGGGGCATCAGGGTTCTGCCCGAGCTCGTGGCCGCAGCCAGGATGACCTGGGGCTCGCGCTCCTTGGCCAGGGCGGCGATGGCGCGCGAGAAGGTCTCGCACACGAAATCTCCCAAGGCCGGGTCTTCAATGAAGACCACCGTATCCGCCCCGCGTTCGACGAGCTCGTTCAAGACCTCGGACTGCCCGAGGGGCGGACCCAGGGCCACGGACACGAGCCCCGTCCCCAGCTTGTCCGCCAGCTTCCGGCCCCTGGCCAGGAGTTCGAACGAGACTTCCTTGAGCCTTCCGGCCGAGAGCTCGGCGATAGTCCAGACATCGTTCATGCTCGCAGTCCTCCGATAAGATCCTTTTCCTCGAGGAATGCCACGAGCTCGTCCACTGCCGCCTCGACCTCGGCCTCGTCGCGCGCCTTCAGTACCTTCCCGTCCCGCGTCACCTTGGGATAGAAGATCGTGGACACCTTGGTCGGCGAGCCCTTGAGTCCGAGCCGCGATGGCTCGGCTTCCAGATCGGCGGCGCTGTACACCGCGAGGGGGGTTGTCCGGGCGAATTTCTTGCCGCGCAGGGTGGGAAGCCTGGGGGTCGCCACTTCCTTTACGACCGTCACCAGGCAGGGCAGCTCGGCCTCCACCACCTGGTAGCCCTCCTCCACCAGGCGCCGCGCGCGGATCCGCATGCCGGGGCCCGCCCCGATGCCGGTTTCGGCGTCCTCTCCAGTTCGTGCGCCCGCTTCCGAGCCCGTGGGAGTTGTTTCCACCGCCCCCACATAGCTCAATACCGGGATGCCCAGCCAAGCCGCCAGACAGGGACCGACCTGGCCCGTGTCCCCGTCAGTAGCCCGTTCGCCCGCCAGGATGAGGTCATACCTGCCCATCGTGGCCACGGCCCGGGAAAGGGCGTAGGAGGTGGCCCAGGTGTCCGAGCCCGAAAAGGCCCGGTCCGTCACCAGCACGCCCGCGTCGCAGCCCATGGCCATGGCTTCCTTGAGGGCCTTCTCGGCGGCTGGCGGCCCCATGGTGAAGGCCGTCACCTTTCCGCCGTGCTGTTCCTTGAGCCTGATCGCCAGCTCTATGGCGTAGAGATCCAGGGGGTTGACGATGGCATCCACACCCTCCCGCACCATGGTCCCCGTAACCGGGTCCATCCTCACCTTGTCCGTATCGGGCACTTGCTTGATAGCGACGAATATGTCCACCGTGGAGGCTCCTTGGGCCAGTATAGCCCGGGGACTAAATTCGCGTCAGTCCTGGGAGGGTCATCCGCCCCTTTCGGTCGAATGTCTTGCATGTCAGCTTCGATCAGCCTCTTTTCCTCGCTTTTCCTTGCGCGCCCATCCAGAGCGGCTTATACTGATCATCGGGCCTCCATGGCAAAACGAGGCCATAAAACGCGAATGAGCAGGCATCAGGCCTGCGAAGGAAGTCCCATGAAACGCATGAGCAAGATCGTCCTCCTGATCGCCGCCGTCCTCCTCCTCGCGGCTTCCTGCGCCTCCGGCCCCGTCGTCAAGAAGGTGTCGAAGGAAGAACGGGAGCTCCAGAAGCAGGTGGAAGCCATCAACAGGTCGGGCGGCGTAGCCGTCATCGGGATGGGCGTGGACGAGACCGGCAGGGAAGACCTGGCCCTCAAAAAAGCCACCCTGGACGGACGCGCCCAACTGGCCCAGATGTTCGAGACCAACATGCAGATCCTGGAGAAGAAGTTCATCGAGCAGATCGGCTCCACCGCCAAGGCGGAAGTGAACGAGATGTTCTCCAGCGCCGTAAAGGCCGTTTCCAAGACCACCCTCAACGGATCCCGCAACCTTTCCACTCCCGTCACCTGGATCGAGGGCAAGAAGATCACGGTCAAGGTGGTTGTCGGAATAGACCCCAAGACCCTGAACTCCTCCGTCATGGCCGAGCTCAAGGCGGCGGGCCCCAACCTCTACGAGCGCTTCAGGGCTTCTCAGGCCTTCAACGAGCTCCAGAAGGAAATGGAGAACTACGAGAAGTCCGGCTACTGACATGAAGCTTCCGCCTCCGGGCCGGCACGTTCTGCCACTGGGCCGGCGCCTTCCGGCGCCGGCCTTTTTTTTCGCCCTCGCCTTGTTCGCGGCTTTGGCCGTTCCTAGCCGGGTTGCCTTTTCCCAAGAGCTTTTGCCGACGTGGTTTCTTGCCCCGCCCGAGGGCAGGTACGTGGCTGTTTTTTCTCCCAACGACACTGCGGCCAAGAAGGATGGGGCACGGATCCTGGCAACCTACGAACGCTCGATTGTGTGGGGGGAATTCCAATCCTTCTACGATTCATCGATCGACGAGCGCCAATACACGAACGCCGATTACTACTATTACGTGGACGACGCCCGCGTGGCCGCCCTCCAGCCCCAGATGGAGATCCTGGATTCCATGGTCGCCTCCATCTATCCCCGAATGAAGCTCTATCTCATGGCCGCCCCGCCCAAGGCCGGAGCCGAGGCCGGAGCGCCAACTCCGCCCGCTGCAGGCAGGGTGAGCACGGAGAGCCTTCCCCGTCCCGACTGGGCCGGGAAGAGCAGTTTCGAGAGCGATGGCCGGATATACGGCGTAGGCGCCTGCGACGCGATCGGGAGCATACCGGCCGTATGGACCAAGGCTGAAGAGAACGCCATCTTCGAGCTCCTCACCTTCCAGAGCGCCAGGATAGGGAGCATAACCACCCAGTCCCAAGGCTCCGGTTCGGGTTCCATGGCCCACATGGAGCTGATCAAGCTGACCTATAGAATGGAAGGCCTCAGGGTTTCAGCCCGCTGGCTGGACGGCCCCGGAGCCCGAGCCTATGTGCTTGTCTCGGCCCCGATGGCCGGAATCAGGAGAATCAATGAGTAAAACCATTTTTAAACCGAGCATCGCCATCCTCATCCTCGTCGCCATGGCGCTTTTCGCCTCTTTCCCGCTGGCGGCCCAATCCATGTGGACCGTCCAGGAGATAGCCGAAATAGATAGCTATTCAGAAATGGAGGATCTCCTCCTCCTCAAGTTCAAGGACGCAGTCTCAGGCGAGGTGATCCGCGGCGTTGTCGTGAGCGTGGGGGGAAAGCAGTACACAGGACGCACGGATGGCATCGTGGAGCTTCCTATCGAGCTCGTCGAGAATGTGGACGACAAGGACATACCCTTCACCGCCTCGGCCCAGGGATACATAGACCTGAACGACACGCTCAAGGTGAGGCTGGGGTCGGTGACCTCCAAGCGCTTCCTCATGACCAAGGGCTTCAAGTTCAACCAGGCGCGCATAGTCGTCGAGTGGGACAGGAAACCCGCCGACATCGACGCCCACCTCGTCGGCCCCGGCTTCCACGTCTCCTACAGGAATATGCGCGCATCCGCCGGCAACGCCAGGCTCGACCGCGACGCGCGGCAGGGATTCGGCCCGGAGACCATAACCCTCGAGGACATCAGGAACGATGCCACCTACACCTATAGCCTTGAGAACTACTCGCGTGAAAGCCCCATGCTCAATGTCAAGGTGACGGTGTATTTCGACAACCGAGTGCACAAAGTGCTGTTCTATCCGGAGATCAGGCAGGCGAGCCTGGTTGTCCTCTCCATAGAGCGCGGCCAGATCTTCTATAACGAAAGGTGAGCCGATGAAGAAGCGACATATCCTCATAGCGGCGGCTTTCTGCGCCTTCCTGGCCCTTGTCGCGGCTCCCGCTTCCGCCCAGAGCTCTGCCAAGGGATCCTGGTACGCCACCCTCGGCGCCCAGACGGGCTACGACCCTTCCCGCTACCTCACGGGCTTCGGCATGAGCTCTGAAGTAGGCAACACAGCCGAAGCCCTGGAGAGCGCCAAGAAGGCCGCCCTCTCCGACCTGGCCGCCAAGATCAAGGTGCGTGTGGATTCCACGGCCCGCATGACCACATCCGAATTCGGCAAGGAAAACTTCTCTTCCTACCAGAGCGACATGTCCGCCACCGTGGATCTCGATCTGGCGGGAGTGGAAAAATACGAAACCTACTACGACGCCAAGGCCAAGCGCTGGATGGCCCTCTGCGTCCTCGACAAGCCGGTGATGCTCCAGTCCCTCGCCGCCCGGAGAGTCGAGCTCATCGCCAAGCTGGAGAGCCTCCTCTCCGAGGCGCGCGACTACGCGGCCAAGAACAGGCCCGATCTCCTCAACGCCACCTTCGACGCCATGGGCATAGCCCTCACCGAGCTCTCCTTGAGCCTTTCGGTGGACGCCGTCCTGGGCGGCACCGAGGATGTGGAGGAGGTCTTGAGTCCCTACTACAGGCGCCAGGACGAGCTCAAGTCACAGGTGCGCAAGAAGGAGATTCTCACCGAGGCCGACCTCGTGGCCGACATCATGGGATCCTTCGACTGGTCGGCGTGGAAGGGCGCCTCGATAGCCGTCCTCCCCGCCCTGTACAAGACCACGGACATAACCGGGCCCTTCTTCTTCGCCCTCAAGGGCAAGCTGGAGGACGAGCTCTCCCTCTCGCCCGAGGGCCTCAAGCCCTGCGCCCAGACCGAGGCCGAGCTCGACCTCGTGCTCAAGGGCTCGTATTACGAAACCGCCGATGGCTGGAGGCTCGTCTACAAGCTCAACGACGTCAAAGGCAGGAAGCTCGCCGGAAGCCACGAGGTCGAGCTCGGCCCCCGCTTCGTCCAAGCCCAGAAACTGGCCTTCGTACCCCCCAACATGCGCTTCGCCGCGGCTGACCACGACCGCTTCGTGGCCGTCGTGGACCAGCCCACGGCCACCTATTTCCGCGCATGGACCGGCAAGGGCAGCGAAGCCCTGGTGTTCACGCGCGGAGAGACGGTGAACTTCTACATCCAGTGCGACCGCCCGGGCTATGTGAGCATCCTCTACCACCTGGCCGGCGACCAGCGCATACGGGTTCCCCTGGTGCAGAACTGGCGCATAGACCCCTCCCAGCTGATGACGCCCATCAAGATCGATATCGATTTCGAGGTGACGCCCCCCTTCGGCAGCGAGACTGCCCAGTTCTTCTTCTCGCCTGACATGATGCCCGCCTACAAGGTGAAACGAGTGCAGATAGAAGGCCAAGCCTACGACGTGCTCGCCGAGGACTACGACCAGTTCCTCGTGTTCACCCGGGGCTTGAGGCAGAAGGGCACTTCGGACAACGCCGCGAGCCTCCAGGCCGAGTTCTCTTTGAGCCTGACGACGATGGAGGCCCAGAGATAGGCGGACCGCCGTGTGCCCGGCTGCAGGAAAATGTCTTTTAGGATTAGAAAATGAGGTTCGGATAGCCTATCATGGTGCCATGAACACCAAACGACTTTCTCGTTCGGCCCTGGCTCTCGCGGTTTTCACCCTCGTTTCGGCCATGTGCGCCTCGGCAGCCGATCTCGTCTTTTCGCGCCTCGAGAGTTTCGACGACAACTCGGGCCAATGGCCCACCGTCGAAACCGGCGACAGAGTCGTACAGATCAGCGGAGGCTCGTACCGGATAACGGACAAGAAAGCCGGGCTCAACCTCAATCAGCTCTTCCCCATCCAGCGGGACAGGGACTATAGCCTGGAAGCCGTCATGCGCTCGGACGCATCCTCGGACGATAGCTTCTGGGGCCTCATCTGGGATTACAAGGACAAGGACAACTACCTGCGCGTGATCCTGGCCAACGGCAAGCGATTCGCCGTGTCCAAGACCGAAGGGGGCAAAGCCAGTCTCCTCGTCCCCTGGACACTCATCCCCTCCATGAGCGCCAACGGCAACAACAACATAATCGGCGTCCGTCGCCAGGGTTCCACGCTCCGCTTTTCCATCAACGGGGCCGAAGTCAAATCCATTCCCTACGTCACCGTGTCGGGCACCCACATAGGCTTCACCTTCAACCAACCCCAGACCCTGACCGTGGACAGCCTCAGTCTCTACGAGACGCGGCAACCTTCCGGTCTCAGGCTGACGAGGCCCAAGGAGCTTTCATCAGCGGATGAGCTGAAATTCGGCTCGATCCAGTCCTGGATGGGGGGCTTCGGAATCGGCGGCCTTTCCGCCAGCTTCCTGTCAGCTTCCGAAAAGGAGGGTCCGGGCTGGGTATTCACCCATTGGAATAGAAAATCTGTGGATGCTTCAGCCACTTCCCGCCAGATCGATTTCCTCGGCGATTTTTCCATTGAAGCCGAGCTCGAATTGCTTTCAGGCGATCCAGTAGGCGAGTACGGGCTCGCCCTCGACGTCCTGGGCGAGGATTTCCTTTTCTTCGGAATCAGCCCCCATGGATACGTCTCCATCTCGCGGTTTTCCAAGGGCAAGAAGATGGAAATCCTGGCCCAGACCCGATCCGATGCCATAGTCCGATACGAAACCGTCAATTCGCTGAACGTCCAGCGATGGGGCTCCAGGCTCCTCTTCGCCATAAACGGCTTCCTGGTGCACGAGATACCCTATTCGGCGTGGAACTCCACCAAGCTGGGCTTCGCCGCCGCGGGATTTCTGCGCTTCAAGCCCAGCCTTATCAGTATCTACCAGCGGCCGGCGGCCGAGATCCCCATACTCGGCTCCTGCGCGGACGGCTGGGGCATCAAGCGCCTTGCGGACGGGTCGGTACACTCGGGCTTCTGGAAGAGCGGCCTGCCCGAGGGATCGGGCACGAGATACGCCAAGAGCGGCGCCGTATCCGAGGGGCGATGGAAAGCCGGCAAGCTCGAAGGCTTCGACACCCGCTCAGGGCCGCCCATTTTCCCGGTAGCCGAAGCCGACGGCAAGAACCGGGGCTTTATAGACGCGAAGGGGAAGCTCCTGGCGCGCGTTTCCGGGAACCTCGCCGCATTCGGGCAGTCCGCCGAAGGCCCGGCGCCCGCGTCGGCCCAATGGGGCTTCGCCTCCACCTATTCCGAGGGATATG
>DATCUA010000203.1:0-10277 GCA_036567645.1 Rectinemataceae bacterium
AAGGCGCCCGCTTCGGCGGGTGCCGAAATGCTCAGGTCTCCCCAGGTGGGTTCGGGGCCGAAGGCTGCAAGGGGAATCAAGGCCCTCATGGTGGCGCTAGCGGCTTTGAGCCGGAGCGTAACACCCGAACCCTCCACCGAAGCCATGCCGGGTCGCGCTCCCTGCCTCATCGAAATCGTGAATTCGGCCTTGGATCGAGAACTCCAGGCTATTCGGAGAGCGCTTTCTCCTTCGCGGGAGCCCCTCCAGCCTCTCGAGGGCATGGTTACGCTCCAGGTATCGATCCTTCCTTCCCGTGTACGGAGAGCGAGGCTATCGGAGATGCGGAGCAGTCCATCCCCCGAGTCTTCCATGCCGTGGAATCCGGGAACGACACGCAAGGATTCGAGCTTGGCCCATCCCGCCCCCCCCCGAGACCCCGATGAATCCGCATCCTGGGAGAAGGCTATGGAGAAGGATCTGAGATTGCCTGAGTCCTGAGACAGATAGATGATGGCCTTTCCCGGCGAAAGCCTGAAATTGGATCGCGACCGGGGCTCTGTGCGGTCAGACCCCGGAGCGAGCCTGATGGTGAGACCGGGGCTCTCGATGAGAATCTCCGCCGCTACCATGCTACCCTGAGGTATTTTAGTCTCCTTATCCAACACGTAGAAGTTCTTTTCTCTCCCGGGTCCGAAGCTCCCCTCCTCTCCTCTGGGAAAGCTGCCCTGTTGTCTGAAGGCCAGAGCCTTCCCCTCTGCCGAATACCATGTAAAAGCCAAGGTGCCCCGGCCGCAGGAGGAAACGAGGATGCCAATCGCCGCTAGGATAATCGCGAGGGCAGACTTTCGGCCGATATGAGCGAGCGGGACTGGAAGGCGGATGATTTTGAGCGGCATGATCTGTTGTTGCGGGCAGCCTGGGCTCAATCCGAACCGAGGGAATAGATAGAGCTGGCGAGCATCCTCGCTATCTCGAAGCGGCGAGGAGCGGAGATCTCCTTCCCCTTCTGGAGGAGGGAATCCCATGCTTGCCAGAACCCATCCGGTTGACGGGGCAGGAGGCGAAGCTTTTCCTCCATATCCCTATGGGACGGCTCGAAACTGCGGTTGGCCATGAAGATGCTGGCCGCGGCGTAGCGCAGGAATCCCGCTTCGGAGAGGAGGAGGAAGTACTTGTCCCCCGAGAACGATGCCGCGCCCATGTCCGAAAGGTAATGCTCCATCTTGCTTCGGAAGGTGTCGCCTAGTGCTTCCCATGCGGCTTGGGGAAATGCCGCCAGCTTGGCTTTCGCCTCACCTATCCAGCCTGATCTGTCTTTGAGCACTGCGTTGGTGGACAATCTATAGAACGAGTAAGTCCCTGCGTTCTTGAGGAGTCTGATATGCAGAAGGGGCTTGTCCAAAAGGCGATCCAAAGCCTCTATCTCCTTGTACTCGACCCGGATCGGTAGCTCATCGAGGAAAAACCTGTCCTTCGTGCCTCCGGCTCCGGTCTCGTAGGCGCCGGGATCCCCGAAGGCTTGTCGCCTCGCGCCTGGAGAAGGGATGGAGCCGCGATAGTACACGTCGAAGACGAGGGCGAAATACGGATCGAAGGGCGAGATCTCGGCGCGGGGATCGAGGGTCAGGGCTTCTACGCCCGCCCATCCTTCTATCGCGTTCTGGATGCGATCTGCTATCGTTGCGGCGCGGTGATCCATCTTGCCCTCCTTTACCATTTCTCGGCTCGATAGTACCATGGGTAACGCAGATTTTCCATCGAGGAGAGACTGGCCTTGGTCTTTTTCGCCCTTGTCATCTCGCCTCCCGGCAATGTAGTAGCCTCCTTCCTCTGCGCAGTCAGGTCATGGCGTAACGGACCCTGGGGCCCATGGGAAGGACTTCCCTGCGGTGTATACCTCGGGTTTGGCACGGGACAGCCCGAACCAGCCCTCGACGCCTTTGCTGGACAATCGAGAAAGCTTCTATCGCGTATCCCTGAAAGGCTTGCCTTCTCCGGTCCTGCATGGAGGGATGGTTTCTCGTTTGTGGCTCAGGCTTCCCCGGCGGGAGAAGGTCCTATGGGGGACGCGGAGGGCATCCTAGAAGCAGCGGGCGACCTCATGGAAGCCATAGGGCTCTCTCGGATGGAAAAGCCTCCGTTCCCCGCTTTCTTCGGGCTCTTCGCGGGAAAATCTGTTACTCCTCGGGATGGGAGGGCCTTTTCGTTTAAGCACTTCGAGCTCAGGCTCCTCCGATTGGAGTGCTCCAACATGGAGGGGAACAGCCTGTACTGGGAAGTAGCAAAACGTCAGAAGAGGCTCGTCGGCCCCAGGTCCAGCCGCTCGAGGGGTGGCTAGGCCGCCTCCCCATTCCGGGAAGGCCCCATTTCGTGCTAGTGTCGAGCCCGTTCTAAGCCGGGACGCCTCATTGATACGAGGGCTTCCGGCACTGTGGAGGAAGGATGAAACGCACCGTTGTCCTCGCTTTCGTCTTGGTCGGCTTTCTGGTCTCGGTTCACGCCCAGGAGCAGGACGATCTCTTCGGAGGCTTGCATCGCAAGGGAAGCCAGATGATTTCGCTGAGCACGGGAGGGGGCATACCCCTCTTCATCCTCCCCACCGATGCCTCAGCCACCGAGCCCTATCCCCTCGGAGTTGGAGCCTCCTTCAGTTTGAGCTATGACTACTTCCTCGCCAACCGCTTCGCCCTTGGAGGTTCCTTGACGGGTGCTTTCAACACCACTGTAGGGGGAAGAACGCTCTTCCTCGCCCCCCTGGCCCTGAGGCTGGGCTACTGGTGGGGCAGATCCCCCGTGGAGTTCCGAGCAGGAACCGACCTTGGCTTCTGCATCATGAGGCTATCGGGCAACGGTGTGATCACTCCCTTCGCCAAGGCTGGGGCGGGAGCCTTCGTCCAGGTGAGCGAGGCCTGGAGCGTGGGAGGACAGACTTACTGGTGGTTCATACCCGAGTTGCACACGGGTTCCTACGCGAGTCTTAACCGCTTCGCGAACATACTCGAAATATCCATTGGCGCTTTGTACCACTTCTAGGAGGGCAGACGTGAATAAAAGCATGAAGATGGCGGCTTTGGCCCTGGCCGCGGCCTCGATCCTCGGCTCAGCCATCATGAGCTCCTGCGACAACAGCTTTGGAGTTCTAGCAGACATCCAGACGGAGACTGCCCAGATAGGCACCGACCTCTTCAAGAATGGCATCGTGAAAGCCCTTGGCGAAGACGGATCCAACTATTACGCCGTCATGGCCAAGATCTATTACAGGAGCTTCGCTGGAGAATCCTGGGCGGTCTTGCCCGTCAACGGCTCCGCAGACTACATCGCGGCGGGATTCGCTTCAGACCAGGCTTCAGGCAAGATCTTCGCCGCCATCCTCGACGCATCGAGCTCGGCTCTTCTGGGCGTCTACGGCTCGGCCAATGCAGGTTCATCCTGGACGGAGATAGATTCGAGCGCGATCTCTGGCAAGACGATAAACGCCCTGTTCTGGGCCGGCGACAGCCTCTTCGCCCTCGGCAACGACGAGGCGGCTAAAACCTACAGCCTCTTCCACTCCGATGGCTCGTCCGCTTTTACCGCCTGCGCAGGGCTTTCCGGCCTGGCGAACCCCGTGATTGGAGCAGTCAAGGCGGGCTCTTCCTACTGGGTGGCCACCTCGGCCAAGCTCTTTGCGGGAGCCGCGCCCGGCACCTTCGTCGAGGACGCAACAGCTTCCACGCCTTCGGGCGGAGACGAGATTCGCGGCCTGGCCGTGGATTCTTCGGGAGCCGTCCTCGTGTCGAATTCGAAAGGATTCGTCTTCACTCTCGCCTCTGGAACCTGGACGAGCGCCGAAGTCCTGGACGGGATCAAGCTCGGCCCCCTGGTCGAAGTGCCTACAGCCCCTCCTGCCACCGCCAGCCTCAGGCTGATCATAGGCAAGAACAACTCAACCTACGGCTATTGCGAATGGGAAGCTGCCACATCGACGCAGACAGCGGCAACTGACGATGCGGCTATTTTCTCCCCGAATTCCTCGAGCTACACTACTACGGTTTACAATAAGCCCCTGCTCTCCATCCATTACTCGAGCGCCAATTCCACCATCCTCGTCGGGCTGGCAGCCCAAGGATCCTCTAGCTACGCCCTCTATTCCAACAGGTACTCGGGCGGGGCATGGGCGGGGTGGACGGCGGAATAGCCTCGTGGCACTAGGAGAGAATCCCCTCTTCTCTTCCGCCGGAAGGGGTTCGAGGGAGCCGCTCGCGTACCGCATGCGCCCACGGAACCTGGACGAATTCATCGGCCAGGAGCATATAGTTGGACCGGGAAGGCTCCTGAGGAGAGCCATTCAGCGAGACCAGCTTTCCTCCATCATCCTTTCGGGACCTCCGGGCACGGGAAAGACAACGCTCGCGCGGATCATAGCCAACACGACGAAGAGCGGCTTCACCGCCCTGAACGCCGTGCTTTCGGGCGTCGGGGAACTCAGGGAAGCCATAGAGAAGGCCAGGGCCCACCACGAGCTCTATTCGCTCAAGACCATTCTCTTCGTCGACGAAGTGCACCGCTGGAACAAGAGCCAGCAGGACGCCCTCCTGCCCTGGGTAGAGAACGGGACGGTCGTCCTCGTCGGGGCGACGACCGAGAACCCCTTCTTCGAGGTCAACCGCGCCCTCGTGTCGCGATCCAGGGTTTTCCTCCTGCGGGCTCTCGGTTCCGAAGACATGAAACGCATTGCCTTGCAGGCCCTCGGGGACGCGGAGCGGGGCTATGGCGCCTACAGCGTGGTCTTCGAGCGCGGAGCCCTCGAGCATCTCGTGGACACGGCGGACGGGGATGCGCGGAGCCTCCTCAACGCATTGGAGCTGGCCGTGGAAACCTCGGTGCCATCCTGGCCTCCCGAGCCCGGCACCAGGGTAGATGTCAGCTTGCAAACCGCCGAGGAGAGCATCCAGAAAAAGGTCGTGCTCTACGACAAGGACGGGGATTACCACTACGACACGATAAGCGCCTTCATCAAGAGCCTGAGAGGTTCGGACCCGGACGCGGCCCTCTACTGGCTCGCGCGCATGGTGTACGCCGGCGAGGATCCGGGGTTCATCTTCCGGCGCATGCTGATTTCGGCTGCAGAGGACGTTGGCCTTGCAGACCCCGAGGCTGTGGGAAGGGTTCTCGCATGCGCACAGGCCTTCGATCGGATCGGCCTGCCCGAAGGGCAGTTCCACCTCGCCGAGGCGGCCCTCTACCTCGCTTCCGCTCCAAAGTCCAACTCCGCCCTGGGCTACTTCGACGCTCTGAAGGCCGTTGAGACCGAAGGAGCGGAGGTTCCCTCCCATCTCAAGGACGGCAGCAGGGATGCAGCGGGATTCGGCCACGGCCAGGGATACAAATACCCCCACGCGTACACGGATCACTGGGTAGCCCAGCAGTATCTGCCCCGGGGGATGTCGGGCAGGGTTTTCTACCAGCCTGGCATGCTCGGCTACGAGGGCGGCAAGAGGTCAGAGATCCTCGAACGGAGGGAAGCCCAGCTGGCATGCGGGGAAGACGATGCCGACGGCACCGAGAGCTCAGTCTGGTCCAGGGAAGGAGAGAGGCTTGGCTCCTGGGAATCGAGGGCGGAGGGGGATGCTTCCAGCCGGTTACGGGGACTGAGGAGCCTGGTCTTCGATCTCCTCGGTCCGAGTCGCTCCTCATCCATCCTTGTCTTCGATCCCCGGAAGGGCTTCTACGCCCTCGAAGCACTACGAAGGTGCCCAGAGGGCACCGTAGCAGCATTCCTGCCCGAAGCAGAAGATGCCGGGTTTCTGGAGCGTCTGACAGAAAATCTGCCCCAGGCATCCCGCCCTGCTGTAGCGGCGGCCCCCCTTTTGGAACCGGACTGGACGGAGAAGGCTTTCGGCTTTTCCCGATTCGACTCCATCCTCCTGGGGGAGACGACCCGGATGATCCGCTCTGGCCTGCCCGATGCCTGGGAATTCGCGGCCTTCGCTCTGGGCTCTATGGGCGAGCCCACTCCAGGAATCCTCGCGTTCGACATCATGCCCGAATCCTCCGCCCTCCTCTCTGAACTCCTCAGGCAGAACCAGGGTGCATGGGAAGCCGAAGACGATGTGCTGGCCGAGGATATAGCGCGGATCGAAAAAGGCGCGGGGAAGGACCTTGAAACCGAGGAAAAGCGTATCTTCCAGGCTATGGAAAAGCGCATCGGGGAGGCTGGACTCGGTGGGCTCTCCTGGAAATATTCCGTTGAGAGGATAGCTTATCCCTGGCAGGAACCCAGCCGCATCCTCGAAGCCTCCCATCCCGCCGTCAAGGGATCAGGAAAGCTCGTCGAAGCTCTCGGCGAGCGGAGTCGCTCCAGGCTGGCGAGACTCCTCGGACGCCTGGGTCCAGAGGCGACGCGGCCTCTGTTCATCTTTGTCTGCAGGATCTGATCCCATCCGCCCAACGAGGCTCTCTCCCGACACCATGGCGAGGAATTCCCCCATCGGCCATGCCGAGCATCCATCCCTCCCATGCAGGTATTCCGGCAGATGCTTGGATCGGAAAACAGACCAGGCAACTTCCCAGCTAGAATCTCTTTCCGAGCGGACAAGCGGATAGAATCGAGCTTGGGCGCGTTGTGCGGCCTTCCACGCGCTCACGCTTGTCCCAACCACGAGTATAGGCCGGCGGGAGTAACCATGCTCCAATGCTGAATACAAGTACTCGGAAAAAGAACCGCGCTCGGAACCCGCAAGTCGGGTAAAGCTGGAACCCAAGCCAGCAACTTCCCAGCGGTTGAGGGCGAGAGATTCGGGCTTGCTGGAATAGACGAGGACATCGGCTTCTGGAGCGATGGAGGGCAGGTCCTCGAGAAAGGCTCTCGCGCCCTGGACCAGGGGAGGCGTTCCCGCTTCCTCTTCGCGACATTCGCAGCGGCGCAGCCATTCTGAGTACAAAGCTTCGGCTTCGGAACTCCCAGTGGAAAGTGTACTCCGGTCGCGCGGAAGAGCCTCGAGGTACCGGATGAAGGCTGTCCAGCGCAAGGAGGGCTCGAGCGTATTGAGCCTTGCCAACGAAGCCTTCAGCACGGCCAGAGGGGATTCTCCCCTCCAGCGCGACCGCGTCGCAATCTCGCGCCAGGTAGCCTCGCACATCCCAGGCTCTGCTCCCCAGGAGAAGAGGGACTCGAAGACCGGTCCGTGGATAGACGAAGCTTCATGCTCGGGGCTGTCGAAAATGGCGCCTTCGGATTCCAGCACGAGGAGGATTCTCAGGGCCGGCTTCTGGACTGGCCCATATGCGTAGCCTCTCGCACCCTGATCCTCGCCTCTCTCCCGAACCTTGGCCGAACCTGGGCGCGCCCGCCTGTGGCCAAAGCCCATGAAAGCGGGATCCACGAGTCTCGCCGTCCTCAAAACCGACCTCTCATACGCCATACTATCGGCAAGGCCGTACCTCCACTTGACCGAACCGGCAGCCGAATCCATGCTCTCGCCATGGAGAACAGCCGATTCCCGAGCTCGGATTCAGTGTTCGAGTACTTGATGCGCTTCGTCAATTTCGAAAAGGGCCAGGCTACGGAATTCAAGCTCGACAGGATGCGCCGCCTGGCTTTCCTCCTCGGGGATCCCCAGCTGGGAAGGCTTACGATCCATATTGCCGGCTCCAAAGGCAAGGGCTCGGTATCAGCGATGTGCGCCGCCATCCTGGAGGAGTCGGGCCTGAAGACGGGACTCTACACGAGCCCCCACCTCCTCCGCTGGAAGGAGCGGGTGGCATACGCCTCCCGGGAGATGGAGGAGACAAGCCTCGTCCATGCCATGGAGGAGATCCTTCCTCTGGTGGATGGCAAGACTGCTTCCGATTTTCCGGGCGAGGAGGAGCCAACGTTTTTCGAGTTGACCACCCTGCTCGCCTTCTGCGCCTTCAGAGCCCAATCCTGCGAAGCTCAGGTCATCGAGGTTGGACTGGGAGGAAGACTGGATTCGACGAACATAGTGGATCCGGATGCCTGCGCCATCACGCCTATCGAGCTCGAGCACACCCAGTTCCTCGGAGACAGCATAGGGAAGATCGCATGGGAAAAGGCCGGTATAATAAAGCATGGAAAGCCTGCCTGCATCGGAGCGCAAAAGCCGGAAGCCATGGATGTGTTCGAGCACGTCTGCTCCGAGCGCCTTTCGCCCATCTTCTCCCTCGGGAAGGACGCATCCTTCCGGGAGCTCGGCATCGGGCCGGAAGGTACTTCCTGCCTCCTCTTCGCGCCCAAAGGGTCTACCTCGCCCCTAGCGTCCGTCCTGCCCCCCGATGGCTTGCGCGTACGAAGTCCGATGATCGGGGCCGTCCAGGCCCAGAACATGGCCCTCGCCGCCCTCGTCTGCTCCTGCGCCCTTCCGGGTTTAGAATCCAAAGCCATTGGGCGGGGCCTTGCCAAGGCATCCCTGCCAGCCCGCTTCGAGCTCCTGGGCGGGGATCCGCCCATCGTCCTGGACGGAGCCCATACTCCAGAATCCATCAGGCTCGCGCTCTCTACGATGAAGGCTCTCTTTCCAGGGCCTCGAGTCCTCCTCTTCGCCTGCGCTCACGACAAGAGGCACGAAGAGATGGCTGCCATCCTGGCAGGGGAATTCCAGAGCATCTATATCACCAGGCCAGGCAATTTCAAGGCCAGCGACCCGGAAGCCGTCATGAGCAGCTTCCGCGCGGCTTCGGCCCAGCCCATCCTCATAGCCGAGCCAGCCGAAGCCGTCCTCGAAGCGAGGAATGCCGCCCGTCGGATGGGCGCAGCCCTTCTCGTCGCCGGATCCTTCTACCTCTGCGCAGAGGCGAGGCGAGCCTTGGAGGCATGAAGATCGCCGAAGCTAGACGAGGGAGATCAAGCCCTGGGCGAGGCCGATGATGGCTCCGAGCACCCCTCCCAGTACGGTTATCCAGGTGAGTTCCTTGCTGACCACGCCGAGGATTATGCGCTCGGCTTCGGCCATCTCCAGGGAGTCCAGCCGCTCGACCACCATAGCGCGGATATCCAGGGCGGCTACCAGCTTGTCGGCCTGGGCGGCCAGAGCCTGGGAGGCTGCCCGGGAGAGGAGGAGGGCAAGGCCCGAGCGCTCTTCCGGCCCGATGCCCAATAGCTCGCCAGCGCTCTTCCCGTTCGATGAACGTCCGAAACCTTCGAGAAAGGCCGAGATAGTGCCTTCGAATGCCTTGGATCCGACCCCGCTGGGTATGAGGAAGGATGCGAGCCGGGGAGCCACTGCCGCGGAAAAGCCGGGAAGGGCTTCCCCCACCCTCATCCGGGAAAAGGTTTCGTAGCGCGATCCAAGCCTGGAAGCGAATTCCTCCCCTTCGGCCCAGGTCTCATCCAAGAATTGCTTGAAAGCTGGCATCAGGTATTGTGCGAGAGCCGACCTTCCGGGAGCCCCCGACCCGCGGCCCGTCAGCCATCCAGTCAAGCTGCCCACGACTTCTCGCTTGATCTCCGGCTGGGCGAGAAGCCTGCCCATGGCGGAGGCGAGATCGGCTATGGTCGAAGGGATGCTCTCCTCTATAGTTCGCTCGTAGTTCGCCACTCCGACTATCACTCTCTGTAGAGGATTGAGCCTCGCGATCGCCTGTCTCACGATATCCATAGCCTGGGCCTCGAGCCGCGAACGGATTTCCGGGCGCAGTATGAGGTTTTCCACTAATGGGGATATCGAGTCATACATCAGAGAGCCCGCCGCTTCCGCCAAGGGCGTGAGAGCTTTGGCTGAAAAGAGATCCCCACCCTCTCCCGCGAGGGCTCCCAGGATGGTTTCGGCGAGTGCCCCTGGTCCGGCCTCTGTTCCGCTGCCAGCGGAGAGCTGCCTCTGCCTGGCCGCGAACTCTGCGACCAGGGCTGTGAAACGGTCCGGATCGAGGATCTGCCCGAAGCTGAGGTTCGAGATGTTGGAAGCGGCGAGTTCAGCTGCGGCTTCGGCGCCCTGGCGGAATTCGGGCGAAGCCAAGACGGAGCCGAGGCTGTGCCTGAGGATGGCTACCATTCCAGATCCCGCCTGATCCTGCTCCCCTTTCCCGTCCTTACTTCCGAGGCCTTCGAGGATTTCCCCAGGCCGGGCGCGGAGCATCTCCTCCAGGATGGAATCCATGGCTTCCCTCAGCTTGAGCTCCAGGGCGGGATCCGAGAGCCGGGCCTTGAACACCTCGGCCGAGAGCAGTTCCCTGGACACCGTATCCCCGATGGAGCGCGAGAGCCTGAGGCGTTCCGCGGGAAGTATGCCCGGCGTGAAAGGCAGCTTGAATCGGCCGATATAGATAGGCTTGAGGGGCCTGAAAAGCATCTTGATGGC
>DATCUA010000204.1:0-13373 GCA_036567645.1 Rectinemataceae bacterium
GGTCGACAGGCTCTGCGTCGACTTCAAAGTGAAGGGCGGAAGGTTCAGAGCCGTCGATGGAGTGAGCTTCAGTATAGCCCAAGGGGAGACTTTCGGCCTCGTAGGGGAATCGGGTTCGGGCAAGACCACCATCGGCCGGGCTATCGTGAGGATCAACGAGGCGAGCTCCGGGGAGATCCGTTTCAAGGGCAGGAGGATTTCGGGGCCTATCGACAGGGACTTGGACAGAGAGGTCGTCCAGAAGATCCAGATGATATTCCAGGATCCGATGGCTTCCCTCAACGAGCGGGCGAAGATCGACTACATCGTCTCCGAAGGCCTCTACAATATAGGGGGTTTCAAGGACGAGGATGAGCGGAGGGAAAAGGTACGTCGCGCCCTGCTCGAGGTGGGGCTCCTGCCCGAGTTCGCCAGCCGCTTCCCGCACGAGTTCTCTGGAGGCCAGCGCCAGAGGATAGGTATCGCCCGGGCGCTCATCATGCAGCCAGAGATACTTGTCGCCGACGAACCCATCTCCGCCTTGGATGTCTCCATCCGCGCTCAAGTGCTCAACCTGCTTTCGGCCATCCAGAAAGAGAAAGGCCTATCCCTGTTGTTCATCGCCCACGACCTTTCCGTCGTGCGCTTCATAACCGACAGGACGGCGGTGATACACCAGGGGAAGATCGTAGAGCTGGGCCGTACCGAAGAGCTCTTCGCGCGGCCACTGCATCCATATACGCGATCCCTCCTCCAGGCCGTGCCTCTGCCCGATCCGAGGAGGGAGAAGGGAAAGCGCTCCATCCCCTACAATCCAACATGCCATGACTATTCGCGCGAGAAGCCATCCTGGATGGAAGCCCTGCCTGGCCATTTCGTCCTGGCGAATTCGGCGGAATTGGGAGCGTGGCTCGAGGGGAAGGCTTAAATCGAAGCCCCGAGGCCGGCAACCTCGTAGAGGATGGCGGCGGCAGCGAGGAGGAAGAGCCCCGCGGTCAGGAGTATCGACTGGGCGCTTCGCGACGGCTGGCTCACCGATCCGAAGAAACCCGAGTCCTTCATTCTCAGGAGCCAGGCGATGAGTATGAGGAAAACCCCTGCGCCGGCCATGAGCCAATGGGAATAGTAGGCCGAGCCGAAGGCCGAATTGCCGAGGATCAGTGAGGCCAGGAGCAAGGCGGCTCCGAGGAGAATTCCGAAGGCGGGAAACCGCGCTCGTTTCCAACCCCCGAGCCTGGCGGCGCCTTCGCTCGGAACATCGCGCCGGTTTTCGTCCCCGTGGGTTTCCATCGGAATGGATTCTGGGGGGAGGTGTCGGTCCTGTCAAGGAGGAATGATGTGGCGGAATCTGGAATCCGGGCAAAAGGCTAGGCTGGACGCCGCCTGCGCCGAGGCCATGTGGACGGAAGGAGCGCCTCTGCTCAATGTTGGCCTTTCCGTTTTCAATTCCGAAGACATCCTGTACGAAGGGTACTTCGGAACCGAGCGGCCTGGACCTTCTGCCTCGCCTTTTGGCGCAGAAACGAGGCTGAGAGTGGCATCCCTCTCCAAGCACGCTGTCGTCATGGGACTTCTGAAGCTGGCAGAGCGGGGCCTTGTCGACCTGGAGGCCGACATATCGGGATATCTCGGATTCGAACTCAGGAATCCAGCCTATCCGGGGAGGCCCATAGCCCTGTGGATGCTTCCCAGCCACTGCTCTTCACTGAGGGACGCCGGATTCTACTTCCCTCCCCTCGGCGTCCGGATCTCCGAGCTCTTCGAGAAAGGAAGCCCGTACTGGGCCGAGGGAGCGCACTTCGCATCGCCCGACGAAGCTTCGGGTTCGGATCTGGGGCCGGGTTCGTTCTACAGCTATTGCAACCTCGGCTACGGGCTCCTGGGCACCATTATCGAGCGCGTTTCGGGAAAGCGCTTCGACCTGTACATGGACGAGGAAGTCTTCAAGCCCTTGGGAATTGGCGCCGCCTTCAATCCCGGACTTCTGAGCGAGCAGGCTTTTTCGCGGCTCGCTCCCGTCTATAGATCCGAGGCGTGGGTGGCCGGTTCTCCTGTCTGGGCGCCCCAGGTTGACGACTATGGGCACCCAGAGGATGGGCTTGGCCGGGACTTCGTCCGGAGACTACCCGGATCGAAAGCGCACCTCGAAGACTATGAGCCCGGGACGAACGGGGCCCTCTTCTCGCCCCAGGGTGGCATGAGGATAAACCTTCGAGGCCTGAGCCGCCTTTGCCAGACTCTCCTGCGTTTCGGCATGGCTCCCGGAGACGGGACGAGGATTTTGAGCCCGGGTTCGGTAGCAGCCATGCTCCAGCCGCGCTGGAGGCGGGGCGTTTCCTGGAGAGGCGGGCCAGCCAACGGCGATTCCGGGGCGTCTCGTATCCTTGCCGCCGGGCTCGGCCTCATGCTCGGATCGCGCCAGGTCGGCCTCGGGGGGAAAGGGGCGCGGCTTCTCTGGGGACACCACGGCTCGGCTTACGGTTTCCTGGGGGGAATGTATTTCGATCCAGGCTCAGGTTTGGGCTACGCATACATGATCGGAGGCACATCGAAGGATCCCGAAACCTTCTGCCCAGGACCGGGAGACCTCAACTACTGGGAGGCCGGGCTCAGGGCCCGGGTGGAGAGCCTCATCCCCTGGTCTTGAACCTGCGCCTCACCGTCAGCTGTTCGGCCGGAGCCTCGGCTATCTCGGCGAGCCGCTTTACCCTCTTGTAGAGCTCTTCCTGGGCATAGACGCGCTTGGCCCCCGGCTCCCTGGCCACGGGTTCCCAGCTCCCGTCGGGCAGGAGCCGGTAGGCGTGGCTGTTGTCGGCGAAATACCAGTCCAGGATGGCGTCGCAGGCCTTCTTGAGCCGTTCGTCCAGGACGGGGAACATCAGTTCCACCCGCCGCTCGAGATTCCTCGGCAGCCAGTCGGCGCTCGATAGGAATATCTCTTCTGAGCCGCCCGAGCCGAACCTGAGGATGCGGGCGTGCTCGAGGTAGCGGCCCAGGACGCTTCTAACCTCGATGGTTTCCGAGAGCCCGGGGATGCCGGGTATGAGAGTGCAGACGCCACGCACATTGAGCCGTATCCTCACTCCAGCCTTGGCCGCTTCGTACAGGGCCGTGGCTATATCGGAATCGGAAAGGGCGTTGAGCTTGGCGGTAATGGATCCCGGAGCCTCCGGGGTAGACCGTAGCGCCTCGCGCTCGATGAGGGAGACCAGCCGCTTCTTGAGATCGAAGGGGGCTACCCCGAGATGGACGAAAGGCTGAATGGTGGAGTAGCCGGTGAGCATGTTGAAGAGGGCCGACACTTCCCTGCAGAGATCCTCGTTCGTGGTGAAGAGGGAGAGATCGGAGTAGACCATGGCGGTTCGCTCGTTGTAATTGCCCGTCGAGAGGTGAAGGTACTTGCGGATCGATCCGTCCTGACTCCTGCGGATGACCAGGGCCGCCTTGGCGTGGACCTTGAGCCGCGCCACCCCGTAGGTGACGATGGCTCCCGCCTGCTCCAGGGTGGAAGCCCAGGATATGTTGCGCTCTTCGTCGAACCTCGCCTTGAGCTCGACGACCACGGCCACCTGCTTTCCCTTCCTCGCCGCCCTGATCAGGGCCTTTACGATGGGCGACTCCCCCGTGGTCCTGTAGAGGGTCATCTTGATCGCCAAGACCCTCGGATCGTCCGCGGCCTCGTCCAGGAAGCGCGTCACAGCATCGAATGATTCGTAGGGCAGGTGGAGGAGGCGATCCTGTCGGTCAATCTCGTCCCAGACAGTGGCGCCTTCGGGGCCGGGCAGGACTATGGGCTTCCAGGGCTTGTCCCTGAGCCTCGTCCAAGCCTCCCTCCTGTCCCTCTGCTGATCCTCCATGGAAGCCAGCTCGTAGAATCCGGCCAGGTCTATCGGCCCCTTCACCCGGTACGTGTCTATCTCCCCCAGTCCCAGTCCAGCCTGGAGGAGGGCGACGAGACCGGGAGCCCTGCCCGAGATAGAGAGCCTCACGGGAGTGGAGTTCTGCCTGCCGGCGAGTACTTCCTCCATGGCCGCAAGGAAGTCCTCCTCTCTGTCTTCGTCTACGCCGGAATCAGCATCCCGGGTCACTTTGAAAACGATGGATGTGCGCATCCTGTGTCCGGGGAAGAGCTTTTCGGCAAAGGAGGCTATGAGGTCTTCCACGAGTGCATATTTGGCCTTCTTTGCCGGGTCTTCCCCATCGAGGAGAGGTAGGGGTACGAAACGGCCCAGGTTCCGGGGAACCCGCACGGCCGCGTGGAGCACCTCGCCCTCTTCGGTGACGAGCTCGAAGGCGCAGTGCAGGAGAAGATTGCCCATTGCAGGGAAACTGTCCGATTCCATGCGCATCGGAGTGAGGAGGGGAAGGACATACTCGGAGAAATAATTCTCCAGGTAGCGGCGCTCGGCCGGCGTCCAGGTTCTTGGATTGCCTATCTCTATGCCCTCCGAGGAAAGCCCGGGAAGGACTTCTTCGATGAGGCAGGCATATTGGGCGGCGTGTATTTCCCTCGTCCGGTTCGATATCTCCTCCAGGAGCTTTCGGGGGCTTGTACCTTGGGAGTCGACGCTTCTTTCCCCTCGTCGTATGGATGCCTTGAGGCTGGCGACGCGGACCATGAAGAACTCGTCGAAGTTGGACGAGACGATGCCCAGGAACTTCAGCCGCTCCAGGAGGGGCCAAGCGGGATTCTGGGCTTCCCTGAGCACCCTGGCGTTGAATTCGAGCCAGGAGAGGTCTCGGTTGGATAGCGGGTAGTCGGCCATCTGTGCCTCAGAGAATGGTCGGCGCCAAGCCGAAGACGTCCTCGAACAGGTCTCCCTTGTCGGCTAAGGAAAGTCGCTCGAGGGAAAAGTCGAGGTTCTTGTCGGAACGTATGAGGAAACGGTCCTTGGTCTTTTCGAAGCCCGCCCCCATCAGTCTGCCTGCGTGGTTCCTGTCGAGCGCGTCGGCCACGCGCAGTATCGCCGACAGCTTCATCACGATGATCCTGTCCTCCCGCGGCAGGGAAATGTAGTTCAGATGGGCGGGGGAGGGAGGAGCCTTCCTATGGTAGCGGACGACGTTCGACACGATGCTTATGTCGCTTCGGTTGAGGCCGAAGAATTCTGAATTGGCGACGATGTACTCCCCGTGCCTGTGGTGACCGGATGCCCTGATATAGGTGCCTATGTCGTGGAGGACGGCGGATGCTTCCAAAAGGAGCCTTTCTCTCCTGCCCAGCCCGTGTTCGGCTTTGAGGGCGTCGAAGATTCCGAGGCTGGCGGCGCGGACGAACCGAGCGTGGTTCTCATCGTATCGGTATCGCTTTCCCACGGCCATGGCCGAGGCTATGACCTGGCGCTCCAGCTCCTCGGCAACGCCCGGATCGATTCCCCTCACCTCCGCGAGGAGGAGCCCCTCGCGTATGGACACATTGGGTACTACCACTTCCTCGGCCCCTGTCCTGGCCAAGAAGAGGGATTCTATGGCGAGCCCGGAAGCGAGGCCGTCCGCCTCTGACCAGGGCAGGTGATAGGCCGCTATGCATTCCTCCACCGACATCCTGGAAATGGACTGGGCGAACGCCAAGAAGGATTCCCGCTCCAGGACCGAATAACCGGGATAGTTCTTGCCCGATACGCAGTACGCGGCGAACCGAGCGTCCGACCCGACGACTATGAAGGATTTCACGCTTTCGAGGGGGAGATCCTTTGTCATGAGATCGCAGGCTGTCCTGATGTTGCTGGCGAGGTACTCTTCCAGGTATTCCTTGGAAGTGCCGGCTTCCTTCATCTGCTCGTCGAGCCGCAAGGTACCGAAGTGGAGGCTATGGCTGGATACCATCTTTCCTCGCCTGAGGAGCATGATCTCCGTCGTTCCCCCCCCGACCTCCAGGATCATCGCGTTCGTCTTGCTCAGTGTTTTCCGCTCGTCCTGGAGGGCGTGCTGGACGGCGAGGTACATGAGGTGGTTTTCTTCGATATCTTCGACCACCCTGACCCTGAAGCCGGTTTGAAGGCTCACCCTATCCAGGAAGGTGTCCCGGTTTGTGGCTTCCCTGATGGCGCTCGTGCCGATGGCCTTGGCCTCCTCCGGCGCAATCCCATAGCCCGCAAGCAGTTCCTTGAAAGAAGCCAGGACGGCTATGCATTCACGCATGGCCTCCCTGCCTATCGAGCCTTGGGTGAAAACGTCGCGCCCTATCCTGCTGGCCTTCCCGGCGCGCTCGAGCACCTTCATAGAGCCCGTACCGTCTATGGACGCCACGAGGAGGCGGATCCCGGTCGAGCCTATCTCTATGGCAGCCGTCGGACCGGGCAGCGATCCTGGAGCTTGTCCGCCGGAGCTTCCCGTAGCCGAGACGGGAAATGTTTCCTTCATGCCAGAGTCCTCTGGAGCATAATGAAACATTGTAGCACGGAAATTGCGCCGGCGTTAGCGCGGAGTGCCTAGCTTCCTTCTCAGGCTCCGGCCGGCAGCATTCCGCTTTACCAAGGCGCGAACCTCGATGTACACTTCGCGCGCATGCAAAGACTTGCTCGAAAACCGCGGCTTCTCGCTTCCGGCTGCGCGCCCTGCGCCGGGGCGCTTGTCCTCCTTCTCGCTCTCCTCGTGTCCTCATGCGCTCCACGGCGGATAGGCTGGGGTGTCATGCTTTGGACAGTCAAGGGCACTTCGGCAAAATCGGGAAGCGTCGTTCCCATCTATCTCAAGTCAGCGATCACCAAGGTATATGTGATAGGGCTGGAAGCCGAACGCGACCAGCGAGTGGAAGTACCCATTTGGCAACTGGAAGAATACCGCACCAAGGCAGCTGCCGAGCGCCGAGCACGGGCTTTCGCCCCCATAGCTTCCCTCTACCTCGTGGCGGGCAGGGACGGGCTTCCCATCCGCAAGGAGCCCAACAACGCGGCGGCTCGTACCTATCGTCTCAGAGAGGGGGAGCTGGTAAAGATCCTGGATGAGGTTGAGGGTGAAGCGCTCTACACGGGAGAGAAGAGGCTTCCAGGGACCTGGTACCAGGTCATGGCTGCCGACGGCAGCCGGGGTTACTGCTTCAGTTACACTATGCGCCTCTATGACGAAAGCTCGGGAGCCGAGCCTATCGTTCCCGAAGCTGAACGGGAATCCGACGGCCTGGATATCCTCCTCTCGAAGACCTGGAGACCTTCCTGGTACTCTCGGATGCTCGAGGAGGATTCTGTGGATCCCGATTACTTCGCTCTCCGGTTCGGCCTCTTCCCCGATCCCGTGAACAAGCAGATACGAGTGGAGCTTCCAGCCCGATCCGCGTATTTCGACTACGATAGAGTGGGCTTCGTATCGGGTTGGCTGGAATTCGAAGGCTCTCCCCTGAGGATCAAGGTGGAGGGTTCGACAAGCATACTCGTCTACTGGGGAAAGGAAGATCCCGCCCTCCTGCCTGGCCAGCCCGATGAAGGCGCGGCACATCTGGCGCAGACGGAGTATTTCCGTTTCGTCTCCCCCCAGGAAGATCTCCGCGAAGCCCTGCGTGCGGAGGAATCGAGGCGATCCGCCGCCATGCGCTCTTTTTTCTCCAAGGCTGCCGAGCTCTATGGAACTTCGTCCGATTCCACCCTGGTCTTCGTCTCTCCCCAGGGAGGACGCCTCGAGCTGTGGCCCAGCGGCCTCTACGCCTGGAGCGGGACCCACTTCCTTCCAGCCGGGTTCAGCCCCGAGGAAAAGGTCGAAGGCGGCTCCGAGGGCAGGGTATCCTTCGGTCTGAGGATAGCCCCGGGCCAAAAGCTGCTCTGGCAAGGAGGGTTCTCCCTCTACTCGAGCGTAGGCAAGGGAAGGGCGGATTTCCTCTACCGGATGGACTCATCCGGGCTCTCTCTCGCCCGCGCCCTTCCATTCGCCCCCGGAGAAGCGGCGAACGGTGTGGACAACCGCCTTGGGACCGCGGTATTCGCCTTTTCGAAATAGGACACGGACGTGGCTTTCGTACAGCTCAGCAACATCAACCTCTCATTCGGCGCGCGAGATCTCATAAAAGGCGCCACCTTGAGTCTCATGGAGGGATCCCGCGCAGCCCTCGCCGGACCGAACGGGGCGGGGAAATCCACCCTCATGAAGATAGCCGCCGGTCTCGTGCAAGCTGATTCCGGCGAGATAGCCATCACCAAGCAAGCGCGGATATCCTATCTTCCCCAGACCAATGTCGTGCCCGGCTCGGGCACGGTACGGGATGAGGCCGAAAGGGCCTTCATCCATATCGAGGGAATCCTTAGGAGGCAGGAGGAGCTGGGAAGGCGCCTCGCGGAGGGCGGAAAGGACGATAAACAGACAGCCCGCCTCCTGGAAGAGTTCGACGAAGCGGGCAGGGCTGTGGAATCCTCCGGATATTACCGGCGGGCGGAACGGATCGAAGAGGTCCTGAGAGGTCTCGGCTTTGGCCTTTCGGATATGGGCAGGGCCGCATCGGAGCTCTCGGGCGGATGGCAGATGCGCCTGGCTCTGGCCAAGATCCTCCTCGAGGATCCCGATATACTCCTCCTGGACGAACCTACCAACTACCTCGACCTCGAAGCCAGGACCTGGCTGGAAGGCTTCCTCTCCGAATACCGCGGAGGCGTCCTCCTGGTATCCCACGATAGGTATTTCCTGGATGTCACGGTCAAGGAGGTATACGAGATATTCAACGGCAAGCTCTCCCGCTACCCGGGGAGCTATTCGGCCTACGAGTCCAGGAGAGCCAGGGAGCTGGAGGCCATCTTTGAAGCCTGGGAGCGCCAGCAGGAGGAGATCCAGAGGATAGAGGAGTTCGTGCGACGCTTCCGATACAAGGAATCCAAGGCCGCTCAGGTCCAGTCCCGCATCAAGATGCTCGAGAAGATCGTGCCCATCGAAATACCCGAAGGCATGAAGCGCATCCACTTCTCCTTTCCGCCAGCCCCCCGTTCGGGCCGCGCCGTGGTCAAGATAGAGGGGCTTCGCAAAGCCTATGGCGACCTCAAGGTGATAGAGGACTTCTCACTGGAGATGGAGCGCGGAAGGAAGATAGCCTTCGTGGGGCCGAACGGGGCGGGGAAATCCACCTTGATGCGGATCATAGCCGGAGTTGACAGGGAGTTCGGCGGCTCGGTGAGCCTGGGCGCGGGCGTGGAGCCGGCCTATTTCGCCCAGGATTCGGCGGAATCGATGAGTTCCGAGCGCACAGTGGAGGAGGAGGCCGAGTCGGTTTGCCCCAACGAGCTGGTGCCGAAGCTCCGCAATCTCCTGGGGGCCTTCCTCTTCAGGGGAGACGATGTCGAAAAGCCCGTGTCCGTGCTATCTGGAGGTGAGAGATCCCGGCTAGCCCTGCTCAAGATGCTTCTTCATCCCGCCAATCTCCTCATCCTCGACGAGCCGACGAACCACCTCGATTTGACTTCCAAGGACGTCCTTCTTGAGGCGCTCAAGAATTTCCAGGGCACAGTCCTCTTCGTGTCCCACGACCGGGGATTCATAGAGGAACTCGCGGATCTCGTCCTCGAACTCGAGGCGGGCCGAACGCCCCGTCTCTACTACGGGGATTACCGCTATTACCTGGAAAAAAAGGCGGTCCTCGAGCTCGGGGAGGAGGGAGAGAGCCCTGCCCGCATTCCCCTGCAGGCGCGGTTCCTCTCCGCGGCCCCACCTCCAGAGTCCGAAAAGGTGGGGCATGCGGCTTCATGGGAAGAGGACAAGGCGAAGAAGGCGAGGCTGAGGCGCCTCAAGAAGCGGGAAGAGGAGATAAGCACGCGCCTGGAATCCGTGGCCGCGGGGCGCCGAGCCCTGGAGGAGACCATGGCCCGGCCCGATACCTATTCCGATGGCGTCAAGATGAAGAAGGTTATGGAGCAGATGCAGAGCTTGGAGGCCGAGGCCTCGGCTCTCAACGAGGAATGGATGGAGGTGGCAGAGGAGCTAGCCGAGGCCGAAGGCTGAACATAGCTGGACAGCGAATGTTCGGATAGCCTATTTCTGTGCGGGAGGCGGCTCCAGCTTGGCGAGGAGTTTTTCCGAGAGGATCTTCCATGTGGCGGGTAAGCTTTCACCGCCTCCGGCCGAATAGGCGGCGATCACCGCCTTGAAGCCTTCGGCCGCCCTCTCCTTGTGGCCTTGCTTGTACTCTATGAAGGCAAGCTCGTACATGGCCGTAATGACGATGTTCTTGTCCTGGGGAAAGCGCTCCAGAAGAAGCTGGTAGCAGTACTTGGCCCCCTTCCAATCGTAGAGGTCGGAACGTTCCTGGGCTTTCTGGATTATCTCCGCCGCCGACGCGTCCTCAGGCAGGACGGGCGGCTTGGTTGCGCAGGAGGCGAGGGCCAAGCCTGCGGCCAGAGCGAGCCCGAGTACGAGGAGAGATGAGCGGAAGCGCGAGGCTTCCTTCGCCGATGCGCGGTCGTTCGAGGTTTTCGATACCATATCCATGCTCTCCCCTTCCTCCAGCCGATTATGCTATACTCCGCCGATCGGGGTCAATGTAGCCCGAAATTCCGATAGCGAAAGGTTTCCGATGCTCGCCACGATCATTAACGCCCTGGCTATCGTCCTCGGATCGGTAGCCGGGCTCCTCCTGCGCAAGGGTATTCCCGAACGCCTCCAGAAGATCGTCTTCCAGGCCGCCGGCATGACATCGATCGTCATCGGCATCCAGATGGCCCTCAAGACCAGCCATGTCCTCGCCTTCGCCATAGCCCTCATCCTCGGCGGGCTCACGGGCAGCCTCCTCGATATAGAAGGCCGTATCCTCTCCTTGGGCGAGAGCATCAAGCGCCGCTTTCCCAGCCGCTCAGAGGACTCTGGCTTCGCCCAGGGGTTCTTGAGCGCATCGGTCCTCTACTGCACCGGAGCCATGGCAATAGTCGGATCCTTCAAGGCGGGGACCGAGGGCGACTTCTCGCTAATCCTAACAAAGAGCGTCCTCGATGGTATCATGTCGGTGATCTTCGCCGAGGCTATGGGGGCAGGTGTCGTCTTCTCGGCGCTTTCCGTCCTCGTCTACCAGGGTGGGCTCACCCTGGCCTCGACCTGGGTCAAGCCTTTCGTATCCGACATCATGCTCGCAGAGCTGACGGGCGTGGGCGGAGCCCTCGTGGTCATGGTGGGCCTGGGGCTCCTCGACATAAAAAAGCTCAAGACGGGAGATTTCCTTCCCGCCCTGGTCTTCACCGTCCTTCTCGTCCTCGCCTTCCCCTACGTGCCATTCTTGTGAGGCGGCCTATGGCCATGGACAGAAATCGGAGGTTTTCGCGCACGGGTCATTTCGACGAGGCCGGGGCGTGGTATAGCCTCGACAACGCGGGTATCATCATGCCCGCCGTGGCCGACAGGACCAACACGACTCTCTTCCGGATCGAAGCCATCCTCTCCTCCGATCTCGATCCTCCGGCCCTGGCCGAAGCCTTGAAGCGCGTAGCATCGCGCTTCCCTTACTTCGACGTCGTCCTCAAGCGGGGCTTTTTCTGGTATTACCTCGACCATGGGGTTTCGGTGCTCAAGCTTCTGCCCGACGAGTCCGACCCCTGTCAGGGCTGGAACATCAACGAAAAGGGGAGATCCCTCGTCCGAATCCTCTTCTCCGGAAGAAGGATAGCGTGCGAGTTCTCCCATGCCCTTACCGACGGCTACGGGGGCTTGTGCTTCGTCAAGAGCCTGATCGTCGAATATTGCCGGATCCTGGGCGTCGAGCCTGGAATAGGCCTAGGCGAGGGCGCGTTTTCCGATATCCTCGATCCTTCCGCCAAACCCGATCCAACCGAATGGGAGGACGCCTACCATAGGTTCTTTCCCGGGAGGTTGCCTCCCCCCGAGCCTAATCCCCGAGCCTGGCACATAGGCGGCGAAACCTTACCCAAGGGCCGATACAGGATTATCGTGGGCAGCCTGGAGCTCGATCCCCTCGTCAAGGAGTCCAAGCGCAGGGGGGTAACCCTGACCGAATTCCTCTCGGCGGTTTACCTGGACGCCCTCCAGGACCTCTGGTTCGCGTCCTCGGCTCGCAAGCGGGAGCACTTCATAAGCCTAGAGATCCCCGTCAACCTCAGACGCTATTTCTCGACCAAGAGCCTGCGCAATTTTTCGCTCTTCATCCTCCTGAGGGAAAACCTCCTTCTGGGGAGGAGGGACTTCGAGGAGCTCGTAAAGAGGGCGCACTATCAAATGCGCCTGGAAAACGACATAAAGTCCATATCCCGGCAGATCGCCCGAAACGCCGGCGGGGCGAGGCACCCCCTCGTGCGGGCCATCCCCCTCTTCGTAAAGGACTTTTTCGCCCGTATCCTCTTCGCCAAGCTGGGAGAGACCATGCTCTCCGGATTTCTCTCCAACCTGGGCAAGGTCGAGCTTCCGCCGGCGATCGAACCCTTTGTCGAAAGCTTCGTCTTCATCCCCGCGCCCAGCTCTACCACTCTCGTCAACGCCGCCGCCGTCGCATACAAGGACAAGCTCACGATATCCTTCGGGAGCCTCGCTTCGTCCAGGGAGATGGAGCGCCTATTTTTTTCCAAACTGCGATCCCTCGGATTCGTCGCCTCGGTCAGGTGCCGGGGCGGGGAGGAGTAGACTATGCCCTACTGCCCAGATTGCGGAGTCGAAATTGGCCAGGCTCCCGCCTGCCCCCTCTGCGGAGCGACCAACCCCCGGACCCGCGCCGAAGAAAAGGCCGCCAATTTTACCGACGACCCCCTCTCGCGACCCTTCACGCCCCAGGAAAGCAGAAAGATAGCTTGGGAAGTACTCTCGGTGGCCTTCGCCATAGCCGTGATCGCCCTCCTTTCTATCAACCTCATCGTTTCGGGGAGAATCAGCTGGTCGCTCTACCCCATTTCGACCTTCGCATTCATCTGGGTGGTGGCGACATCCTTCCTCGTCGTTCGCAAGGCTCCACGCCTGCGCATAGCCCTTGCCGCCCTGGATCTTCCCCTCTATCTCCTAGCCCTGGGCGCATTCGTGGGCGACTCCTCCTGGGCCTGGAAGCTGGCTGTGCCCATAGCCCTCTTCGCAGAATTGGTGGCACTGTGCGTCGGGCTCATCGTCAGGGCTTCGAGGCGCAAGGGCTTGAATGTCCTCTCTTACTGCCTCGTCGGAGCCGCCCTCGTATGCCTCGGCGTTGAAATCCTCGTCGACCTCTACATGGGGGGCGGCATACGGCTCGCCTGGTCCGCCATCACAGCCCTGGCCTTGGTGCCCATAGCCTCCTTCCTCCTCTACTTGCACTACCGTGTGGCCACATCGACCAACCTGAGGCGCCTGTTCAAGCTCTGAGGCGTGTCCGGCCGTAGCGGAAGGTCCAGGCGGACGGTCCAAGCGGACGGCTCCTCCTCGCGCCTTTTCCCCGAGGCTTGACAATCGCATCGCTTTGCTGTAATTTCATGGAACGCGACGCAGGGTAGAGCAGTTGGCAGCTCGTCGGGCTCATAACCCGA
>DATCUA010000205.1:0-2906 GCA_036567645.1 Rectinemataceae bacterium
AGCCGCGGGTATTCGCGAAACCGCCGAAGCAGCCCATCGAGCCCTCGTCTCCTGCGGAATCTGGACACGCGATTACAATCCCTGGCCTATTCGCGCCTCCTGCTCGCTCAAGCCGCCGAAGGCCGAGTTTCCAGAAACGGAGTCGCCCCTTGCTCATCGAGCGAGGACAGATCTTCGAGAACATCGGGCATACGCCATAGACGCGGCTTGGTCGACCGATCCCGACGACGCTGTCTCGGCCTTCGACGGGTTCTTCTGGGTCCATGTTGCCGATCCCGCCGCCTATATTGAGCCTGGAAGCGAGGCTGACGAGGAGGCGTGTGAGCGGGGGGCTACCCTCTACTTGCCGGAGAAGGTGGTGCCCATGCTCCCCGAGCGAGCCGTGGACATGCTCGGACTGGGCTTGGCGGAAGAATCCAAGGCCCTCTCCTTCGGGATCCGCTTGGATGATGAAGGAAGGATCTCAGAAACGCGGATACTTCCTTCGATTGTACGCGTCAGTCGGCTGAGTTACACGGAAGCCGACCTCCGCCTCGGCTCGGGCGATACCCTCCTCGAGACCCTGGACAGAGCTGCTACCGCGAGGCGGGCGAGGAGGATGGCGAATGGAGCCATAGAAATCAACCTTCCCGAGGTATCCATAGCCGTTGAAAAAGGCAACCCTAGGTTTGTTCCCATAGAGCCCACGAGGTCGGGCGAAATAGTAAGGGAGATGATGCTTATGGCGGGGGAAGCTGCAGCCGCTTGGGCTATCCAGATGCGAGTTCCCTTCGTCTACGCAAGCCAGGAAGGCAGGACCGAATCGGGGGACGATGGCCAGGCCGAGCCTGCTCTCCTCTCGGCCGAGTACAAGAAACGGAAATCTATGAGGGCTGGGGGCTTTGGCGTCGAGCCCCTCGCCCACCGCGGATTGGGCCTGCCCTTCTACTCTCAGGTGACATCTCCCTTGAGACGTTACCAGGATCTTCTCACCCATCAGCAGATTCGCCGCGTGCTCGCATCCCAACCCCACCTTGACGAGGATGAGCTGGCGAGGCGTTGCCTCATCGCGTCGAGAGGAGCCGCATCTACTCGTCAGGCGGAAAGGGATTCGCGTCTCCATTGGACTATCCGATACCTCGAGAGGCATCCGGAATGGGTGAGCGAAGCAGTCGTCCTGGAAGCGCGCGAAGGTGGAGCGTGGATACTGATTCCAGAGATGGGGCTCGAGTGCAGGCTCGCGACGAGGTTACACCTTGAAGAGGATGCTCGGATACGGGTGGGTCTTTTATCCTCTTCCCTTTCGGATCTCGAGATCGTCATGGAGCAGAGACCCTGAGAATGGTAGCTTCTCAGCTCCGTTGACCTTTTGCCCCGCGCCATCTATGCTTTTCTGAAACCACGATGAGCCAGGATCCGAACACGCAGACCACCGTACTCGCCGCGGATTTCCCAGGTTTCGGTGCAGGCGGAGCCTCTCTCTCCCTGGATGAGCTTGGGAAAAAGATAGGCGCCCTGGCTCGAAGCCATGGAGGCAGTTTAGAGAAGACCCTGGGAGACTCCTTCCTCCTGGGTTTCGACGATCCAGACTCGGCCGTGCGCTGCGCTTTCGCCTTGCTGAAAGCCTTCGGCCCGCGGAGCCAGGACCCCCTCGCATCCTCCCTGCCCAGGATCGGTATCCACAGGGCCGAAGCTCAAGATCTTGGTGACGACCTGATAGGTAGAGCACCCGACGGAGCTACGATCCTCCGATCCCTTTCCCAGCCCGGCACCGCCTGCGCCTCCCGAGAGGTAGTCTCGGCAGCACTCGCCTCGGGAACCTTTTCCGCAACTCCTATCAGGCTAGGTTCCAACTCGGCCTTGCCATCCTGGCTTTCCGCATTCGCCATCGCCCCCATTGAAGAAATAGCGGACGCCCCCCCCCTTGCCGCTGGAGCCTCGGACGGAGCTCGGCATAGAGATCATCCACAGCTTGGGCAGAAAAGCCTTTCAGAAATACGTTCATCCATCCTCGAGGCGACCAAGGCAACCGGACGTCGGTTGACGGTCGAGGAAGCGAGGAGGTCCTACTCCTGGTACGGTCCAGAGGCGGACGAGGTCATCGCCTCGCTTGCCGACTCGGGCATTCTCGTCCGGAACTCGCGGGAAGGAGCCGCCCACGGCGAAGCCGGTGGTTTCGATGCCCCGCAAGCGGAGTACGGGCGACAGGGTTACAGACATGAGGATTTAAGACACGTCGAGCTCGGGAAAAGCATAGAAGCGGCGATACACGCCATAGTCTCGGAGATCGAGCGCAGTGTCAGGGAAAGCGCGGCCGCCAAGACGGATCCCGGCGCTGAGGCAACCCGTACCAAGGAACTGAAACAGCGCCGCAAGGGAGATGGCAAAACCGCATCCAAGGCCAAGAACGCGAGCGATATGGACAGCTACCGGGTTGAACTGGAAAAGACAGCCCAGAAGAAGAGAAGGGCTATCGTGCCGGGGGTTTTGAGCTTCGCCGTTTTCGGTAGCGCGCTGTTCACGCTTTTCGCCACTCAGAGAAACGACTTTATCTGGGCTCCCATCCTGGGCATCCTCTGGGCTGCCGGCCTGATAAAGTCATTCATAGCCGCGGTTACAGCATCCCGGCAAGCCAAGGAAGCCCAGGCCTTGCCCCCGATGGATGCGGCCTCTGTCAAGGAACTCAAGGGCTTGAATGCCCGACGCGACTCGATCGGGAAACAGTTCGTGAACGCTGTCTCCCTGCCCCTCGTCCTCGGATATATCGGCTCGGTCTTCAGCCCGGGCGAGGCTTGGCCCTTGATCGCATCAGCTGCGATCATAGGCCTCTTCATCCTCAAATTCATCGGACACATCGCCAAGGTTCCCTCTGCCGTGCGGGCTTTCTTCTCCAAGGCCGGCATAGAGGGCGGAAGGAAGGGATTGGA
>DATCUA010000206.1:0-2711 GCA_036567645.1 Rectinemataceae bacterium
GGCTCAGGAAATACGAAGGGCTGACGAACACTTCCTTGGCCACGTCTCGGTAGCTCAGGGGCTGGCGGTAATGCTCTTCGATATAGGCGAGCGCGTTCCGGATTAGGGACTTCGAGCGCTTTTCGTGCACGTGGGCTACCAGGCCGGCTATCTGGACGACAAGCTTGGAAAGCCATTTTTCGGCGATTTCCGCGTCCTTCACGTGGCCGATATCGAAGAAGCTGTCCCCGACGAGCTCGTTGAGCTTCTTCTCGTCTCCCCCGCCCAGGATCGCGGCGTCTATCATGGAGCCGAGGAGTTCGTAGAGCCTCACCTTGAGTACCTCTGGCTTTCCGGCTATGAACCGGGTGAACTGCTTCATGTAATCGGAAAAAGCCTGCCGGCTGCCTTCGGCATCACCTACCTTGATGGATGCGAGGAGCCTCTCCTTTTCCTTTACAGGATAGGCTTCGGCCTTCAGTTCGAGCTCTCGGATGCTGTCCACATGGACAATTCCCCTCTCCTCGTGGCGCTCGGCGAATTCCTGGGCGTTCAGGGCTTCGTGGTAGGAAATCCGCAGATCCTCCACCTTTTCGTAGCTTCTCCCAATGCCTATGACAGCTTCGCAGCCGAGGCTCGCGCCGATATCGCCCCGGATATCTTCCAGGATATCCCATATAGTAGCCGCGGCGCCCGGCCCCGATTCCGCGGGCAGCCTGATGGCGAGGCCTATCCTGCCCCTCGTGAGCGGGAGGGGAAGGTAGCTGTCCTCCTGGAATGCCCTAGACAAGTGCCTTCCTGCCAGCTTCATCGCTTCGTCCATGACGTTCAGCTCGTCCAGAGGCTCGGCACCGCTCTCCTTGAGCTTTATCATGACGATCGTGTTGGGGCAGACCTTGCCCAGACAGCCGAGCATCTCCTTCAGCTTGGCTTGGGAGAACTCGCTGAAGGCCACATTGTCGATGATGTCTTCCTTGATGAAGGGGATCAGCTTTTCGTAGTTGCGGTACACCTCTTTCACGTCGATCAGGACGCTCCAGCCGAAGAGGATGGCGCTCACGATGGACACGATGTAGTAGATTTCCCACTTCTTTGTGAGCGAGCCCACGATGAAGGAAGCCGCGAAAATGGAGACTCCTCCGTTGAAGAGGAAAAGCTTGTTTCCCATCAGATCCTTCATGGAGGCTCCCAGCTTCAGCCTGGACAGCTTCAGGAAGGGAAAGATGAACATGAGGAATCCCGTGATCACTTGGACGGAAATGGTGACTTCCCGACCGTAAAAGGGGGGATTCGCCTCGGGCGTGAGGTTGTCGCGAGCCGTTATTCCGGCGAATTGGAAGAGATCCTTGCTCGCCTGGGTGCCGAGGGTGTTGAACACGACATAGGTAAGCCCGAGAAGCACGCCCGCCGACACGACCGCTATCTCGAAACCCCTGCGCCTGCGCCTGCTGAACAAATCCGAGCCGAGTATGACGACGGGGGCTATACCTGCGCAAAGTATGAAAACGCGGATGTTGACGACTATCAGGGGGAGCGGATAGGGCCCGAGGAGCAATTGGAGGGGCCTCCCCAGGGAAAAGATGCTCATGCCGACGAGGAAGACCATGAAGTACCAGTACGAGCTCGCCTTCGTAGGGTTGGCTATGACGAAGTACACGAAGTAGAGGATGAAGAAGAGGCCGGCAATGAGGGGAGCGACTATATTGGAGAACAAGGGCACGATCAAACCCCCCGGACTGTAGGCCATAGTATGCGGGGATCGCGGAATCGTCAAGAAAAAGCTGGCGAGCAGGAGATGATGGATTCGCGGGTGGCTTCGTAACGGCTACTCGGACTGTTAGTCCTTGGCTACCCCGAAAACATGGCTCGAAACATGGGCGTTCATGAGGAGGCCGGAGAAATCGCGGCGCCCAGAGCCCTCTTCCAGTCGATCAGGGCGAGGCGGCGATCTTCGGGGTCGGGGAGGGCCGCGCCCAGGGCTTGGAGATACGCTCTCAGCCGCTCGTATCCTGCCGTGTCGCCCCTGGTTGTCGAGTGCCGCAATGGCCCATGGCTGGACAGGGATTGGCACTCATTCCTGGCCCGGGCTGGGCGAAACCGGTATATAATCGGAAGATATGGACGCCTTCGAGATATTGCGCGAGCGCGAGAAGGAACTCGACTGCATTTACTCGATCTGTCTTCTCGCCGCATCCGCCCCTCCACCCGCGGAGGGCGCAGCCGGCGTCGCCCGGGCCCTGATCCAGGCAATGAGCGAGCCGGGAAAGGCGCGTTGCGCCATCGTCCTGAGCAACACGTTGACGGGGGAGAACGTATCGATAGCAGAGGAGGAGGCTTTCCGCGAGCCGCGAGATGCGAGACGGACGCCCTCCGAATCCGAAGTTCCGAGCCGAGCCATCCTCGTTGCCGAACTCGGGCCCGAGTCGGTCGAAGGCTGGGCAGGGTCGATAGAGTTGTCCTACCTCGAGCCGGGCCTGGAGTTCCTCCCCCAGGAGAAGATCCTCCTGGATTCGGTACTCGTGGTCCTGGCCTCCATGCTACGCACGGCCGATCTCTTCCGACGCTTGCGATCCACCACCGCGAGCCTCGAGGCCAAGAACACGGCCTTGCGCGAGGTTCTGTCCACTATCGAGCAAGAGAAGGCGAAGATGGCTGGAGCCTACCGGGAGCGCCTGGCCGCCGAACTTCTACCCCTCGCCGAACGCGCGGCCGACTTCTCGATAGGCGAGGAC
>DATCUA010000207.1:0-20219 GCA_036567645.1 Rectinemataceae bacterium
CTTCGTGTCGGCGGGGCGCTTGCGGTTGATCTCGTCGAGGAGGACGGTCAGGTTCTCGGCGAGCTGGGAGGCCTCCATGGAAACCTTGCCGATAGCCAGGTGGACGATGTTGGTCTTGTCCGACCTGAACTCGGTGCGGCCCTTGCGGAGCTCGGCCAGGGCGGCCTTGAGATCGTTGGTCACGGTGCCCGTCTTGGGGTTGGGCATGAGGCCCTTCCGGCCGAGTATCATGCCGAGCTTTCCGACGTCCTTCATCATGTCGGGCGTGGCCACGGCTATGTCGAAGTCGAGCCAGCCGCCCTTGATCTTCTCTATGAGCTCGGCGTCGCCCGCGTAGGCGGCTCCGGAATCCAAGGCCTCCTTGACGCGTTCGGGCTTGCAGAATACCAGCACCTTCTTCTCGCCGCGGAACTGGTTGGGCAGGACCACGGTGTCGCGCACGGACTGGCTCTTCTTGAGGTTGAGCCGGACATGGACCTCGACGGTCTCGTCGAACTTGGCGCACTTCACCTCGCGCACGAGGGCGCAGGCGGCCTGGGGATCGAACTCCTGGGTGCGGTCGACCTTCTTGGCCGCTTCCTGATATTTCTTTCCGTGCTTCATTTGCTCAACTCCGTCTCTACGCCCATGGAGCGGGCAGTTCCTGCTATGACGCGCATGGCGGCCTGGATGTCATTGGCGTTCAAGTCCGGAAGCTTCTGCTTGGCTATCGCCTCCAGCTTGGCCATGGGCAGCTTCGCCACCTTCTGCGTATGGGGCACGGGCGAGCCTTTCTCGAGGCCGCAGGCCTTCTTGATGAGGACACTGGCGGGCGGGGTCTTGAGGACGAACGTGAAGGACTTGTCCTGGTAGACCGTGATGATCGCGGGGATGACGAGTCCGGGCTCCATCCCCTTGGTGCGCTCGTTGAACTGCTGGCAGAACATGGGCGCGGAAACGCCATGGGGACCCAGGGCGGGTCCGACAGGCGGAGCCGGCGTAGCCTTGCCGGCAGGGCACTGCAACTTGACTATTGCAGTAATCTTCTTTTTAGCCATAGCCTTTCTCCTTGCGTGGTGTACCCGGCTCGCCTACGCTGCCGGGGTAGCGCTGCACGTATCGAACGAACGATTTTCATGCGCGGTTGGCGCCAGACAACCGCGACACGAACGAAGCTCGCTTTGTTCGTGCAGCTCCCATCTTGCGGAGTATCAACCCCTTATCTGAGAAGCATCGCCACGGCTTCCGGACGGAAGCCTGAAGCTTTGCCGCTTTACAAAAGAACGCGGGCCCGGGAGATTCCCCGGCCCATGGAAGCTGAACCCCCTGCGTGAGCCCGGGGCCCTCAACCTATATCTTCTCCACCTGGGTCATATCGACCTCGACCGGAGTCGAGCGGCCGAATATGCCCACCATCACCTTGAGCTTATTCTTTTCCGCGTTCACTTCCTCGATGGCTCCCGAGAAGGACTCGAAAGGACCCTCGATGATTTTCACCTGCTCTCCCGGCGAATAGGTCTGCTTCATCCTCACCTGGCGGTCGCCCTTGAGCTCGCCGGATCGCTGGAGTATCCTCCTGACCTCGTCCGTCGATATGGGCTGGGGCTTGTTGCTGAGATTGGAGCCGACGAAGCCGGTGACTCCGGTGATCTTGCGGATAGCCGAACAGGCGGCCTTCCAGCCGTTGTCGGGCAAATCCATCTCGAGGAGGAGGTATCCGGGAAGGATCTTCCGGGTGACCGTCTTCTTCTTGCCGTCCTTGACGTCCGTCACTTCTTCGGTGGGAACCTTGATGTCGAAGACGATATCTTTCGAGATCTCGCCCGACTCGAGCATGATGCGGATGGTCTTCTCTATTTTATTCTCGTATCCCGAGTAGACATGGAGGATATACCAGGATCGCGACATCCCTTCACTGCCTCACTTGAACACGACTTCGATCCCCAGGACGAGAAGGAAGTCTATGAGGCCGAGTAGTACGGCCACCGCCACCGTTGAAATGACGACGACCTTGGTAGAGGAGATGACGTCCTCCTTGCTGGGCCAAACCACCTTGGTCAGCTCGGCGTAACTATCCTTGAAGAACTGGACTATCTTCTTCATGTCGGCTCCTTGGTGCTCGCGAACGCGCCGGCTACAGGCCAGGAAGGACTCGAACCCTCAACATCCGGTTTTGGAGACCGGCGCTCTACCATTAGAGCTACTGGCCTAGGGCGAATACCGCCGGCCCAGGGGCCGATCGGTACCAAGTTCCCAAAAGGCATGCCTCTCGGCCGCCTTACTTTACCTTGGTCTCCTTGTGGAGGGTATGCTTCCTGTCCCACTTGCAATACTTGTTGAGCTCCAGCTTTTCCTGCATCGTCTTGCGGTTCTTTTTGGTGGTATAGTTCCTGCGCTTGCACTCGGTACACTGCAGGGCGATGATCTCTACGGTCTGCTTCTTAGCCGCCATCGTTCAAATCCTTTTCGCGAAACGAGATGCACCGCCTCGCGCAACAAAGTAGGAAGCCCCCGAACGGAATCGAACCGTTGACCTTATCCTTACCATGGATATGCTCTGCCGACTGAGCTACAGGGGCATGGGTACAGAGCAGGGGGAATCTATCACCCGGAGAGGATGATGTCAAGGGATGCATCCCACCCTACCGTGGAGGCTACGCCAGCTTCGCTTGGTCTGCCAGCCAATCCTGGAGCGCCGGAAGATTCTCCGCCACCAGGTCCACCAGGTCGACGGCTATCTCCTCCTCATAGGACGTCAGGGCGAAATCCGCCAGCCTCTCGCCCAGCCCCGGATCTTCCAAGACCGCCCTCAGATCCGTCAAAGCCTTCGCGGGCAGGCCGGGAGACTCTGGTGCCTTTACAATGCGCTTTCGCTCGGGATGGAAGATGGCGGCCAGGCTCGTCCTCGTGCGCGGCTCCTCCTTGAAGAGATACACGAGGTCGAGGATTGAACTGAGGCGCTCGGAACCCGTTCCATCGATTATATCGGGCACTATCTCCGCGAGGTTCCTGTGCCTGAGCCTGAGCACCTTGACGTATTTGCTTCCACCCTCTATGAAACCCGCCACCACATCCGACCATATCTTGGTCTGGACTATGCTGGGTATGCCTATGAGACTGCCTAAGGGCGCGAAAACCGTGGCGAGGGGCCAGGAGAGCACGCTTCGGAAGAAGTTGGCCCGAACGACGCTCCGATCGAATCCCCTCAGAGTGTTGTGAGACGCCAGATAGAGGCCGTTGGCGAATGAAATGAAGAAGAACTTGGCGAGGTTGAAGCCCAAGCCCTCGGCCTGCCAGGGCCAGAGCGCGTCGAAACCGATCTTCACCCCGTTGAGGATGGGTACCGAGAAGCCTGTCCAGAAAAGGGATTGGGCCACGTTGTCGAAATTTATGCTTCGCAGTTTCCACTCGGAGAGCCGCGCGCCCCTGCTCGCAACGAGATCCGCTATGCTGTTCCTGAAGCCCGTAATCCCCAGCCAGAGCAGGGCGTACCAGGGTCCGACGAAGCGCTGGGCTACAAAGAAGCCTACCGCCGCGAAGAAGCCATTCCTGATAGCCGGATTGAGATAGCGCAGGGCCCGGTCGAGGGGAATGAAGGCCGAATCCCCGGATGGCTCCTCGGCCGAGGCCGCGTAGTATCCGCCCGACACCTTGCCGAGGCAGACTATCTTTGAGCCGCTCCGAGCGGCGGCCTCGTCCACGGGCTTACCCTTTGCCCGGATCATGTCCGACACGAGGCCGGGGAGGAGCAAATGGCGCCCTATGTAGGCCTTTTTCATCTTGCCCGCTATACAGTCCTCGAAGATGAAACCCATCCCGGGTATGGAGGGATTCCTGCCCGTGGAGTCCGAGCCGCAAACAGGGACGACGGGAGGGCTCCCCTCCCCTTCGGCCAGGGCGTTGAGTCGGTTGAGGGCTCTGGCGAGCTCGAGAATTTCGGATTCGGGACGCGCGATGCAGTCCTGCGTGTTGTAGAGCTCCACGATATCCAGATTCCGCCACCAGCGATCCAGGAGGCCGACGGCAGCCTCCAAGCCGTACTCCAGGGGCTGGAGGAGCTTGAGCCTGCATCCGGCCCTCCGAAGCGCGGATGAGGCTTCTTCGATATCCTCGAAGACGGACTGGTAATCTATGATTCGGGGTCCCGAGAAATAACGCTCGAGGAGGATCTCGGGGTTCAGCTCCTTATACTCCTTCTTCATGGCCGAGTAGGCGCTTTCCGCTTCTTTCGCTTCTGCCGCCGTGGCCAAGCCGAGGGCGAGCCTGTGCTTGGCCGAGCTCTTTCGGACCTTGAGGAGCTGGAGCCGAGCCAAGAGGACAGGCTTGAGCTTGACGAAGAGGAATTCGGCCAGGTGGAGGCGGTTGATGCTCGCCGTTGGGATGAAGGTGTAGAGATCCTCCATGCTGAGATCGCCCACCTGGTAAGGACTTGCTTCGGGCCAGCCCGAGTTCAAGGCGCGCAAGGGGCCGGCATTGAACTGGGAAAGGAGCCTCCCTACCGACTCGAGCCTCGCCTGTTGGTTCGATTCCAATCCGCGGAAGAAGGTGCCGAGCGCATCCTCCTGCCTCGAGAAAAACTCTCCTATCTCCGAACTCGAAGCGAAATCGGGCAGAATGGCCATGAAATGGTAGCGCTTGCCCTCCACGGCCATGGAGAACTCGAGGCCTATGGAAACCCCGATCCCCAGGATGGCGCCTGCATCGAAGGCTTCCTCCATCATCTCCCTATCGCCAGCCGAGCCGTAGGCTATCGTCAGGCGGGAAATCCCCTTGATGAACGCGTCCAGAAGGAGCTGGGTGGCGTTCTTCCTTCCCGATGTGGCCGTGTCGTGGACATGATCGTCCCATCCGTACTCGAAATCGGCGAGCCTATTCCCGGCCTCCGGCAGCTCCACGATGTTGAGCTCGTCGCAGAGTTTCCTTATAACCTGGTGCTGGCCTCCCGTCGAGCGGGAAAAATCGTAGAGGAGCTCGAGCTGGCGCCGCTTGTTGTGCCTGCTCTTCACGGCTTCCTTGACGAGGGCGGCCTGGACTCTGGCCGTGTTGAGGGGGAAATCCAGGCTCTTGGAATGGAAAGAGGCTTCCACGAGCACTTTCAGGGCTTCGAGCCTCGTCTTGGAGCTCTTCGCGTCCAGATTGCCGATAAGGGTGAGATAGGCCTCGGCGATGGATATCCTTCGTCGCTTGAACCAGCGATTGACACCAGAAGGATGGAAGGTGAGCAAAGAGTCTATGGTCTGAGGCGTGTCTATCTTGGCGTTGAGCTCGCGCCTGAGCTTTCGGAGCTCGGCGGAGAAGCTCACGGAGCCGACGGCTTTCTTATACGCCTGTAGCAACCAGGACTTGGCCATGGATCGACGTATCCACCTTTCCTTCGATTATCATATGCGGAAAGATAAGTATACCTTGTTTTGGAGAATAGGCTAGGCACCTGGAGCAAGGGTCGGCGGATATATGATTGGAAGCCCGACGCAGACGATCGTCTCGGTACGCGAGACGGGGCGGATACCTGTCAGGACCGGCGCAATTGGATAGAGCGCGATACGGGAGGGTACGGTGCCGGACGGGCGCGGAAGGACATTCAGGACTTCGAACCCGCGCGCTTGAAGCCCCTGATGAACGAGGATGCCGTCTCGTCCCTTGTCAAGACGAGGAGTCCCACGCCGACGATCGCGTAAACGCAGGTCATTGCGAGGAACGGCAGCCCCGCCGAAACGAATGAAGAGTCGGAAGAGGCGCACAGCTCCACGAGGGGTTTGCGGAGAAGGATAAGGGGGAAAGCCGCAACCAGGGAAAAGGCGAGGAGTCTGGCCGAATAGAGAGCCGCCCCCGCGAGGGCCGTGGCCATGCCCTCGGTTTTCCTCCTCAGGAGGCAAGCCGCCAGGATGGCGGTATTGACGAGGCTGGATAGGGAAAGCGCCAGGGCTATTCCGGGTCCCCTGAAGGGAACGGCGAGAACGGCCACCAGGGCGATATTGACTGCGAAACTGGCTATCCCCGCGAAAGCGGGAGTCTTGGAATCGGATCGGGCATAGAAGGCCGGAGCCATGACCCTATTCGCCGCAATGAAAGCGAGCCCCGCCTGATGCCAGAAAAAGGCGGCGGCTGTGAGCTCCACCGATTCAGCGGAAAAATCGCCCCGCTTGAAGAGGAGGGCGACGATCTCCCTCCCCGCCACCATGGAGAACACCGCCACAGGCACGGTCGTCAGGCTCAGGCGCTTCAAGGTGCTTCCGAGGCTCGCCGAGTAGTCGCCCCAGGCTCCATTCTTGACTGCATCGGCCAGCCGGGGCAGGAGGACCGTACCCGCGGATACGGCGAAGATTCCGAGGATGAGCTCCTGCAGGCGAAGCGAGTACTGGAGACTGGAAGCCGTCCCCGTGCCCGCGCGGGATGCGAAGGCGGTAGACACGAGGTCGTTGATCTGGTAGGCGGCCATGCCGAGGACGGTTGGCCCGATGAGGGCGAAGACCTTGAGCATGCCCGGATCCTTGAACGCCTGGGCGGGAGCTATGAAGCCGAATCTCGATCCCGTGCGCAGGACGGCGGGAAGTTGGCAGAGGGCTTGGGCCAGTCCCCCCATCACCACGCCTACGGCCATGGCACGGGCGGGATTGGACATCCAGGGCTTGAGCATCCAGGGCACGGCTATGAAGCAGACATTGAAGAGGATGGGCGCATAGCCAGAAGGGGCGAAGACTCCATAGGAATTGAGGATTCCCTGGAAGAGGGCGGCCACGGAGACGAGCCCGAGGAAGGGGAACATGATCCTCGTCAGGATGGCCGTCTCGTCGGGATCCGATCCGAATGCGAGGACGATCCAGGGAGCAAGAACCATGCCCAATGCCACCACGGCGCTCACGAGTATCAGGAGGACAGTAAAGCTGGAGGAGAGGAACTTCCTGGTGGCCGCCTCGTCTCCATCGTGGAGATAGCCCTTGAAGGTGGGAATGAAGGCAACAGAGACGGAGTTTTCCGCGAAAAGCCTGCGCATGAAATTGGGGATGATGAAGGCGACCGTGAAAGCGTCCGAGAGCAGGCCCGTTCCGAGGAAATTCGCCTTGGTCATTTCCCGTACGAGACCCAGCACCCTGGATACCAGGGTGAGGAGGGAGAGAAGGCCCGCGTCGCGGACCATCGTGCCGTCCCGGGATTCGGGACTTTCAGCGATCGGCTCTTCTCCGCTCATGCGCCAGCCGGCTCAGGCGCAGGGATGCCTGCGCGGTTTCGGACGTATTCCGCGACGCGGGCCGCGGCCCTGTCCACGTCCCCGTCCCCGATCCAGCGATGGGTTACCATGCGGCAGAGGCCGCGGTCGGGGGGATTGATGAGGATGCCGCCTTCCCTCATCCAAGAGGCGAAGTCCTCCGGATCGAGCCAGGACGGAACCGTGAAAAACACCATATTGATGTCGAGCGAGTCCTTCATCACCGAAAAGCCGGAGATGGAATCCAGAGCGGCCGCCAGCCGCCGGGCTCGGGCATGGTCCTCGGCGAGCCGGAGGCTCATCTTTTCGATGGCCAGGATGCCGGCCGCCGCCAGAACCCCTGCCTGCCTCATGCCCCCTCCCATGATTTTGCGCCTGCGCCTGGCCGCCTCGATAAAGGAGGCTGGACCGACGAGCATCGAGCCAACAGGGGCGCACAGGCCCTTGGAAAGGCAGAACATCACGGAATCGGCGTATCGGGCAATATCGCTCGCCTGAATTCCGAGGGCGGCTGCGGCATTGAATATCCTCGCCCCGTCGAGATGGACGGTAAGGCCCGCATCCTTCGCCAGTTCATAGATCCTGGCCATAGCCTCGACAGGGACGACAGCCCCCGAAGAATGCGCGTTCTCCATGCAGACCAGGGATGTGGGAGGTTCGTGTATGTCGTTTCCCCGAATCCTGGCTTTCACGTCCTGGGGATCGAGGATGCCGCGGGGAGCCGGGATAGGCCTGATCTGGACTCCGGCTATGACCGATGCGGCTCCGGCTTCGTGCTCGACTATGTGGCACTGCTCCCCGAGTATCACCTCGCTGCCCCGGGGACACCAGGTGAAGAGGGCCAGTTGGTTACCGAAGGTACCGGAGGGAACGAAGAGCGCGGCTTCCTTGCCCAGGCGCTCGGCCGCCAGCTTTTCGAGCGAGAGCACCGTGGGATCGTCCCCGTAGACATCGTCGCCAACCCGTGCTACAGCCATGGCCTGGCGCATCTCCTCCGTCGGCCAGGTCACTGTATCGCTTCGCAAGTCTATCCTATCCATCGTGTACCTCGGGCCAAGGATACCAGGATCGGGGCTTCCTGCGACAGTACCGCCGCGAGACTCTCCTCTCGCGGGTGTCGCGCTTTCGCCGGCTCCAGACATTCGCCTATTCACGCCAAGCCCCTTCGTAGTATACCCATCGCCATGGAAATAAAGCTCATAGCCCTCGACCTGGACGACACCCTCCTCGACTCAGGGCTCGAAATATCGGAGGAAAACAGGATGGCCGTGGCCTCGGCCGAGGACGCGGGCATCGAGATAGTCCTCGCCTCGGGCCGGAACTACCAGGCGATGAGGCGCTATGTCGAGCTTCTCGGCCTCGACCGGCAGGGCAACTTCCTGGTTTGCTCCAATGGGGCGGAAACGCATGAAGCACGGGGCGGAGCCCTCGTGGAGCGCCTGTCCCTGAGCCCCGATCTCTGCAGAGAAATAGCGCAGGCAGTTGAATCCAGGGGCTTCCCCTGGCAGGTCTACCAGGCGGGAAAAATCCTCGCGAGCCAGGTGAATCCCTGGGCACTCCTTGACCAGGAGCTGAGCGGCCTTCTCGTGGAACAGGCGCCCCCCGCGGACATTCTCTTCGCCAGCGGCCAGACCAAGTTCGTCGTCCCCGGGGAGCCCGAGCGCATTTCCGTATTGTTCGCCGAATTATCCGTCCTGTTCGCTGGCCGAGCCGAGGTCGTGACCTCCAAGCCCTATTTTCTCGAGCTGTTGCCCCTAGGAGCCAACAAGGGAGCGGCGCTGAGCCGCCTCGCCGCGCGCCTCGGCCTGGGCATGGAATCGGTCATGGCCATCGGGGACGCGATGAACGACCTGGGCATGATCCGGGCCGCCGGATGGGGCTGCGCCCCGGCCAACGCCCTGGAAGAGGTGAAGCGCGCGGCTCGGATCGTCTCCCAGAAGACCAACGAGGAACACGCGGTAGCCGATCTCATCTACTCTGTGGCTCTTTCCTCCAGGCCTCCAGAAAGGCGATGAGCCTGTACTGGTAGCCGCCGAAGAACTCGGACTGGAGGGCCGCGGCTTCGGGCCCTATATAACGGTAATGCCAGCTTTCCCAAACATAGCCTGTCTGGGCTTCAGCCCCCTTGGGATAGGAGAGGGAGAATCCGAAGCTCCCCGCGTTGGCCTCGAGCCAAGCGCTGGCGGCCGTGGACGCGAAGGCGTCGGTTATCGACCCGAAATCGACAGCTGTCCCCAGCTGGTGCTGGCTCGCCCCCGCCTTGGCCGAAACCCTGGAGGCTTCCATTTCGCCCATCTCGGCTACATTGCGCGCGTACACCTGCTCCTGGTATGAATAGCTGCGGTAGGCGGAGGACACGAGCAATACCAGCCCCGAGCCAGATGCGGCCTTTTGCATCCTGATAAGGGCGTCGAGGGCGGGTTTCCTGAGCTGGAATCCTGCCCTGGACACCGGAATTCCGGTTCCGTCGAGGGGGACGAGATCCTTGGGCACGTAGTCGGCCGGAAGGAAGGATGCCTTGTCGACGCGGGACAGGATCCTCGAATCCTGGTCCATCTGGGCCGAGACCGCTCCGAGCAAGGAGAAGAACCGGTCGAAAGCAGCCGAGGCGCGCGTTTCCAGCTCCCTGGCCTGCTCGGCCGAAAAGCCCGCGGCAACGGCCGCCCGCTTCAGGGATTCGAGTTTCTTCTGTTCTGACGCTTTTCCGGGGCTACAGGCTGCCGACGAGATGAGCAGGAAGATGGTGAGGGCCAGGAGCAGGTTGCGCCGCATGGCTTCAGTATAGCGGGTTCAGCCCCGCCCGGTGAAGCGCGCCAGGAAAGCCGCACCCGAGCGTCCCGGCCAGGCGGATTCGTGGATTCGGATCGAGGAGGATTGATGGAACCTGGACAGTATGCCGCGTTTTGCTCCCTGAGGGATGAATTCAAGGATCACGTGGCTGGGCTCTCGAGCCGATGCCCATGGCTCCGCCCCCTCCAGGAAGCCCTGCGCGCCGAGCTTGGCTACCTCGATTACGAGATCGAGACCCCCGTCGTCTATAACCGCGACCTGGACGAGGTGGCTGAATCCGACGAACCCCTTTTCCTCATCGTTGCCGACAATCCTGGGAAGAACGAGCAAAAAGCCGCCCAAAACCGCTACCTCGTGGGCCAGTCGGGCAAGGTGGCCTCGAGCTGGTTCGCCTCCCGCCTCGGCCTCGATTTCCGAAAGGCCTGCGTCATCATCAACAAGACGCCCATCCATACACCAAAGACAGCCGAACTATCCCTCATGCTCAAGCTCGCCGCGAGAGAATCCCCGAAGCTCGCGGAAGAATTCAGGCGCGCCCTGATAGAGAGCCAGGGGACTATGGCCCGCCTCGCCCTCGGATTCCACAAAGCCCTAGGTTGCACGCTCTGGGTTTCTGGCTATGGCGAGCTGAGGCGGGGCAGGCTTTTCAGGCATTGGGCAGAGGAGCTGGGCAGACTCTACGAGGCCGAAGCGTCCAGCCTCAGGGAGTCAGTATGGGTGTTCAGGCACTTTTCGATGAACCAGTTTTCCATCGAGTATTCCGCCTGGGATTCCGGCTCCAGCACAACGGCGATGCACCGGCTCGAAGCCATCGGGAGAGCGCGGAGGAAGGAGATCCTGGGCTGGTGAGGTCCGGCCCGACTGCCGCCTTCCCTATGCGCCCGGCTCCTCTTCCCCGCCCCGCCATCACCACCAGTTCAGAACGTCCTCCGCAAAGCCGGGGAAATCCACGATATCGAGAGCCTTCCCCCCGTCGAGGACGACCCTGCCTGAGAACCTGCCGAACACCTGGTGCTGAATCGATTTCAAGAATACGAGATTCGTCGTGCTCGCCCTGTCCACGACGGGCTTGAACTCCAGCTCGAATCGCCCGTCCGAACTCGTGAAGCTCCAGGGGGCTAGGTAGTCGTCCGGGTTGAGATGGAAGACAACATCATCCAGCTTATGGGCGCGCCCGTCATAGAAGACTAAGTTTTCGCTGGCCGGACTCCTGTCCGAAAAGCCATAGCCTATGTTCCAGCCGAAGGGAACCCCATCCAGGAATCCCGAGGCGGATCCCCAGTACCAGCGGTTCTTGTAGGTCCACACGCCCCTACCCCAGTCCAGGCATGCGGAGGCTTCCGAAGGGGCGAAAGAATATTCCCTTTCGCCCAGCCTGGCCCAACCCGATGCGGGCAGGCAGTTGCGCTTGGTGTTGTAGTAGAAGGCTTTACGGTTTTCCTTCCAGGAAGTCGCTATGTTCATGGTGTCCGAGCCAGGGATCTCCCCCAGCTCGATTCGTACCTCCAAGCCCCGAGCCCCACCCGGGGCTGGAAAGGAGGGAGCCCGCGCTTCGAGAAGGCGCTCGGATCCCGAAACGGAAAAGCTCAGCTCGAGCTTGGAACCCCTGTGCCTCACGTCACCCCGATCGGAACTGGAGGGGAATTCGTACTTCCCCATCGGGAAAAAGGAAAGCTCGCTATCCTGGTAGGCCTTCCCCGATGCTATATCCACCCAAGCCAGGGCCGCCATGCCCAGATAGCCCAGATCGGATATCGTGAGGCAAAGCCACGATTGGTTATCCCCGGAGAATATGGCGTAATAATCCCACTCCTTTATCCTCCAGGGGGGAGCGGCTATCCTCGAGCGTTCATATTTCCAATAGGGCTTCCGCGCCCAGCCCTCTTCCGTGATCTTTCCCTCGGAATCGAGAAGCTGGCGGGGGGAGACTATCTCGTGCTGGCTCATGTCATTCTCCTTTCGGCAGCTGAGGCTGTACTGAGCGCGCCGAGGATCGCGGAACCGCCTCCAGGATCCCATCGAGCCAGAGGCCTATGGTCTCGAGGGCGGTCGGCGAGATCGTCTCCTCTATGGCGCCGTACTCCTCGGGCAAGCCCGTGTCGGCTGTCTGGAACAGATGGTTCAGGCCATCCAGCCGCAACGCGGCCGAGCGCGGGTTGCCCGCTTCGGCCAGGGCCGCCCCGATGGCTGCTAGGTTTTCGTCGGCGGGCACCTGGAGATCCTTGGATCCTATGAGGGCAAGAAGGGGCATCCTGGCCTGCTTGAGATAGGGATATGGGTCGAGTATGAGGAAAGACCGGAACCACGGCGAGAGGAGCTGGGCCGCGCTGCGCTCGCCTTCGGCTTCCAAGGCGTCCAGAACCTTCTGCGGGGCTCCTGCTGGCGCCATGTCTTTGTATATCTTGATGATAGCCGTTCGCTTATCCTCCGGGCTGGAAGAGCTCAGGGCTATTGCGTAGAGCCGGGCGTTCGTGGCATTGGCCCCGGCTATGGTTTGCTCCCCCACTCCCGAGGCTCGCGCGATGGCGGCGTTCTGGAGGTAGAGGATTTGTTCGCCAGGAAGCCCCGGGCCGGCAAGGAGCACGGCGAAGGCGAGATCCGGATCCTTGGCCGCGACCATGGATGCCACGATTCCTCCCTCGCTGTGGCCTATGATCCCCGTTCTACGCGGGTCCAGCTCCCGTTGCGCCCGCAGGAACGCGATAGCCGAGGCGGCATCCTCGGCGAAGTCGTGGGTGGTAGCCGAGCCGAAGTCCCCGCCCGAGTCTCCGGCGCCCCTGTCGTCCAGGCGCAAGGAAGCTATACCACGGCGGGCGAGGTAGTCGGCCAGGACGAGGAAGGGCTTGTGGCCCACAATGGTCTCGTCCCTGTCCTGCTGGCCCGAGCCCGTGACGAGGAGGGCCGAGGGGAAGGGCCCGTCGCCACGTGGCAGACAGAGGGTTCCGGCAAGCTCGAAGCCGCCGGTGCCGCCGGAAGCGCTGGAGCCGCCCGCCTTCACCTTCACCTCGCGCGTCTCGTAGGGGAAGGGCGGCTGGGGCTCCTGGGGGCGCCGAGAACCGGCCAGCTGAGCCGCTGCGGATGTTGGAGCATCGGGCGTGGACTGAGCCTGCTTGACCAAGTCCAAGGGGAAACGCAGCCCTCCCTGCTTCCAGAAGCCGGCGATCTTGCCGCCTGCCGCGTCCAGCGTGCCTTCATAGCGCCCGCCTATATTCTTCAAGTCGAAGACGATAGCCGAGCCCTCGAGGCTCGCGGAGCTCACGGGGATGCCCTTCGCCCCCTGGTCGGGGCTGTCCATGACGGCAGTGAATCCGCCCTCGCCGGAGGTCACACGGAAGACTATTCTGAGCCTGGCGCCACCCGCCTGGAGCGTTCCTATCCATTCTCCCGCCAGAGAGGACACGGAGACGGGCTCCTGGGCCCAGGGGCAGGATAAAACCATGAAAGCCGCTAAGGCCGCAAGGATGAAGAATCTACGCATACTCTCTACGCTCCATAGGCAGTCACGCCGGATCTGGACCTGGCGACGCCGATCCAATACTACCACCGGGGAATGCGCCTGGGGAGGAGCGCGGCAGAATCGGGTTGCTCTTTTCTAGGCGTTTTATGGGCGCTGTCCAGGCGCTTCATGGTCGCGCCCTCGGTTTTTCGGCCGCCTGGCTGGGTGGCGGATTGAGGCTCCCTTCCGGCGGCTCTTTAGCCGGAGTATAGTGGCCGCGGAGGAAGCTCATGCCAGACTTCAGCATAGAAAGCCTCGGACGCCCCAACCTGGACTCCCCCCTGGGACTGTCCCGCTCATACGGCGACTTCAGCCCCAATTTCGCCTCGGACGAAGATCTCATCCGCTACAGGATCGGAGCTTCCGCCGGGATCGCCGACGCGCCAGCGAAATCCGAACTCCTGGAGCTCGCTGGCCCCCGGGAAAAGATCTATTTCAGCCCTTCTCACGTCCACGCGGGCATCGTCACCTGCGGCGGCCTCTGTCCTGGCCTGAACGATGTCATCCGCGCCGTGGTACGGAGCCTCTGGCAGCTCTACGGGGTGAGGCGCATTTCCGGCATACGTTACGGCTACAAGGGGCTTTTGCCTGACTACGGCCTCGAAGTACTTCCCCTGAACCCCGATCTAGTGGACGACATCCACAAACTGGGCGGAACCATGCTGGGAACATCGCGAGGCGGCGGCGAACGCACTCAGGAGATTGTGGACACGATAGAGCGCCTCAACCTGAACATCCTCTTCGCCATAGGAGGGGACGGCACCCAAAAGGGAGCCCTGGCCATAGCCGAGGAAATAGGGCGGCGCGGACTCAGGATATCCGTTGTGGGCATCCCCAAGACCGTAGACAACGACATCGAGTTCGTGGAAAAGACTTTCGGCTTCGACACGGCTGTGGTGAAAGCCTCTGAAGCCGTGTCCGCTGCCCACATGGAAGCCCATTCCCAGATGAACGGGATAGGCCTCGTCAAACTCATGGGCAGAGACTCCGGCTTCATAGCCGTCCATACCGTGCTCGCCGTCCACGAGGCCAACTTCGTTCTCATCCCCGAGGTTCCGTTCGAGCTGGAAGGGCCGAAAGGCTTGCTCGCATCATTGGAAAGGCGCCTAGAGCGCAGGGGACATGCCGTCATCGTGGTAGCCGAGGGCGCCGGCCAGGAGCTCCTGGCGGCCTCGGGCGGCGCGGACGCCTCGGGCAACCGGAAGTTGGGCGATATCGGCCTTTATCTCAAGGAACGTATACAGGCCCATTTCGACAGCCTGAAACGCGAGATCAACCTGAAGTACATCGATCCCAGCTACATGATCCGATCCGCCATCGCGGAGCCTGTGGATTCGCTCTACTGCGAGCGCCTCGGGAATAACGCCGTCCACGCGGCGATGGCGGGCAAGACCAAGCTCATCATCGGCCTCGTGCACAACGAGTTCGTCCACATACCCATAGCCGCCGCCACATCCAGCCGCAAGATGGTGGATCCGGAAGGCGGCCTCTGGAGGGACGCCCTGGAAGCCACCCAGCAGCCATTGAGTCTCAGGAACTAGGAGATACCATGCGAACGTACCAGGAAACCCTCCCCTCGGGCGAAGCCAGCCCCAGAAAGACGGTCATCGTTGTGGGAGCCGGCCTCTCTGGCCTTACTGCGGCCTGCCTCCTCGCCAATCGGGGCCTGGACATCACCTTGGTGGAACAGCAGGACAGGCCCGGAGGAGCCGCCTCGGCATTCCGCAGGGGGGACACCACATACGACACAGGCGCCGCCATGATGTTCGGATTCGGCGAATACGGATTCAATCCCCACAACTGGCTCATGGCCGAGCTGGGCGAACCGATAGAGATGTACCGCCACGAAGCAATGTACCGCCTGTACTACGGCGATTCCCCTATTGTCTTCCACGCCGACCGCACCCGTTTCGTCGAGGAGCTCGAAACCCTCTTCCCCAAGGCCAAGGGGCAGATCCGCGCTTTCTACGACTACATAGAGAACCTCTACGAAAGAACAATCGCCCCGGTGACCGTCTTCGAAGCCCCCGGCGACATGCCCCTTTCCGAAATGCGGAAGAACGCCTCGAACGGCCTGGGCGCCCAGCTCGCCATGGTGAGTCTTCTCTTCAGGAGCGCGGAATCCTTGATCAAGCCCTTCGTCTCGGATCCCGAAGCCCGGGCGTTCTTCGATAAAATCACATCCACCTACTGCTATACCACCATGCGCGAAACCCCGGCCGTCTTGGCCGCGACCATGTTCGTAGACAATCATGCGCAAGGAGCCTATTACCCGGCAGGCTCGGCCATGGCTCTCGCCGCCCGCCTGGAAAAGGCCCTGGAAGCCCGCGGAGGCAGGATCCTGTACCGCAACCGGGCCAAACGCATCGTCGGGACCAAGGCCGGAGTCGAGGGTATCGAGCTCGGCTCGGGAGAAGTGCTCAGAGCCGATTATGTCCTCTATTCGGGCTCCCTGCGGGCTTTCGCAGAAAACATGGATCCCGACGGACTCATACGCGATTCATGGAAGCGCTGGCTGCTCGGGATGGAGATGACCATGCCCAGTTTCGTAGTCTACGGCACGGTGGATTCCAGCATCTTCCCTCCGGGCACCCTTCCCGTCCAGATGTTCGTGGACAACAAGGAAGCCCTGGACGAAGGGGATGTCACCCTCTATCTCCCCGGCATCGAGGATCCGAGCCTCGCCCCCGCGGGGCTGAGCAGCTTCCTCATCATCGGGCCCTCCCTCAGGTCTTGGCCTGAACCGGAAGATGCTGGATATGGAGGCGCCGAATATGCCAAGGCCAAACGGGAGGAGGCCGACCGGATGCTCTCCCTGGTGGAAAAGCGCATTCCCGGATTCGTCTCGGGGCTCAGGGGAAGGATTGAAGCCAGCCCGACCACGATCTGGCGATACCTCGGCAAAACCACGGGCTCCGTTGCCGGCTTCAAGCAGAAGATGGGCCAGCACCTCATTTTCAGGCAGGGCTCCAGGGGTCCCTTGAGGAACTTGTTCTTCGCTGGCGAATCGACTGTCATGGGCACCGGCACTCCGGCTGTCACGGTATCCGGCATCTCGGCCGCCAACCGCATCCTGCGGGGCCTCGGCATGGAGCCGTACTCCGGAAAAGGAAAACGCCCCACAGCGGTGCGGATAATACCGGCCGGGCAGCCCGGCAACATCCCCCAGGGAGAGATCGGGATGGAAGCCTCGCGTTGCCGCTGGTGCGAATCGGCGCCGTGTTCAGCCGCTTGCCCCGCGCGCCTGGACATTCCCGGCATCATGCGCAGGCTGGAGGCGGGCAACGTACCGGGGGCGGCGAGCCAAATCGCGCTCCGAGCCGATGGCCAAACCGAAGAGCGTGTCGCCGCCTCCGCCTGCGAGGCCTGCGCGGCTGGAAACCAGGCCCCCTGCGAGAAAGCATGCATCCTGGCCTCCTCGGCCAGGGGGCCGGTGCGGATCAAAATGCTCGCGGAATCTCTGCGCGACAGGATCTAGCGGCTTTTGGGCTTCAGCCTCAGGTACACCTGCTTGCCCGAATCCGTGGGGCTCGCCCTTTCGTCTATCTCGAAAAGGCCGCATGCCTTGATCAGGTCTCCCAATTTCCTGTAGCCGTAGTTGCGCGGATCGAACTCGGGCTGGCGGTTGGCTATATAGGTGCCCACGGCGCCCAGGTAGGCCCAGCCGAATTCGTCGGCCGCGTCTTCCACCGCGCTCTGGAGGAGAGCCTTCATCTTCCTGTCCGTCTTGATGTCGCCTTGGGCGCGAGCCGCTGATTCGCGCTCGGGCTTGGATTCCTTCTCCTCCTCGTCCTCGCGCAGGATCTCGGTATAGATGAACTTGTCGCAGGCGGCTACGAAGGGCTTGGGCGTCTTGCGCTGGCCGAATCCGAGCACGAGCTTTCCGTCCTCCCTCAGCCTGGCTGCGAGGCGGGTGAAGTCCGAATCGCTCGAGACCACGCAGAAGCCGTCGAGATTCTCGGTGTAGAGCAAGTCCATGGCGTCAATAATCATGGCAGAGTCCGTTGAGTTCTTGCCCGAAGTGTAGGAGAACTGCTGGACGGGCTGGATGGCGAACTCGAGGAGCTTGTCCTTCCAGGATCGTAAATTTGTGTTCGTCCAATCCCCGTATATGCGCTTGACGCTGGCCACCCCGTACTTGGCTATCTCGGCCAATAGGCCTTCGATGATCGTAGCCTGGGTGTTGTCGGCGTCTATGAGCACGGCCAGCTTGAGCTGGCTCTGATCGTTCTTCATGTGAGGCTCCTGAGGACCGGCGCTTCGGAGCCGGCTTCTCGTTATCATGCTCCAACAATAGCATGAAGAGCGCCTCGGGTACAGCCGAATGGTGGGAGACGCACGCCCCGGCGATCCTTCGACTACCTCATGAGAAGTATCTGCATGTCGCAGACATTGGTGCCCGTCGATCCAGTCTTGTACAGCCCTCCCGTGCTGTCGAAGAAGGTGTAGGAGTCGTTGTCCTCCAGGTAGGCTCGAGCGTCCAGACCCAGCGCGGCCGCCTTCTCGGCCAGAGCTGGAGAGGCGAAAGCCCCGGCCGCGTCCGTAGGGCCGTCAGTCCCGTCGGTGCCGGCGGAGAGGAAGACCATCTGGCTTCCTTCGGAAGGCGCTCGGTCGTGCGATCCCGATCCCGATCCCGATCCCGTTTTCCCGCTTTTCCCTCGAGGCGTGAGGAGGCAGAGAAACGCGAGGGCCATCTCCTGGTTTCGCCCTCCCTTGCCTCCGCCCTTGAGGATAACCGTCGTCTCTCCGCCCGCAAGCACGCAGGCCGGCCTGGACAGGGGCCTTGAGTAGATATCGATATCCTCGGCTATGGAATGGAACAGCCTCGCCACTTGCCGGGCTTCCCCATCCAAGCGCGAGGACAAGAGGAGGCAGGCATAGCCCCGAGCCCGAGCCTCTGCTTCGGCCGCTTCCAGAGCGAGCATGTTGTTGCCGACGATCAGAGTGCGGGCATTGGCGAAGGCGGAGGATCCAGGCTTGGGCGTATCGGGGATCGAGCCTGCGAGGCCGGCTTCGAAAATCCTTCGCGCTGCGGCCGGAAGCGAATCCCAGACAGCCCTCCTTGCAAGGATCGAGCGGGCTTCCTCCCATGTGGAGCTGTCGGGCACGGCAGGACCCGAGGCTATGGCGTCCAGGTCGTCACCCAGCACATCGGAGAGGATCAGCGACACGAGCGTGGCCGGCGCGAAAGCCTCGGCCAGCCGGCCTCCCTTTATGCCCGAAAGATGCTTGCGGACGGCGTTCATCTCTTGGATGGGTGCCCCGCTCCCAAGGAGAAGCTTCGTTACCTGGGCCTTGTCCTCCAGGCTGAGGCCTGCCGCCGGCGCCGCGGCGAGGGATGAGCCGCCTCCGGAGATGAGGAGGATGACCAGGGTGGGCTCGCCAGCTGATTCCCAGGATCTAGCCCGGGCGGCGAGCGAGAGCAGCGCGGCGCCGGCGGCGACAGACCGCCCGTCGGGGACGGGATGTCCGGCCTCGGCGAGCCTGATACGCGAGCAACGGGCGCCTGCGATTGCCTTGGCAACGACGAATCCGTCCTCTATCCTCGAGCCGAGCAGAGCCTCCATCTCCTGGGCCATGACTGCCGAAGCCTTGCCCATGCCTCCCACCAGGATGTGGCGGAATCCCGCCAGGTCATAGGCACATTCGGCATCGGCCCCCTTTAAACGGAGGACGCTCCCCTCCAGACGGGCGACGGAAGCCAGGAGACGACGGGGATCCACTCGCGCCACGCCGGCTTGGAAAATCGCTACCGCGTCTTCCTGAATTTCCATGACTTCTTGCCTCCCGACTTTTCCGCGGCTTTTCTGCGTGCCAATTCCAGGTTTCTGGCTGCCTGCGCGTTCCTCGATATCTCGAAAGCCTTCTGGAATAGTATCGCCGCTTCATCCGGCTTCCCCAACGATTCCAAAAGAAGGGCGGCAGCGTTGTTGAGGGCGGGCCAGTTCGTGCCATCCTGTTCGGCCGACTCGAGATACGATTCCACAGCTTCCTGGTGCCTGCCCTCGGCCTTGAGCTTCTGTCCTCTCTCGAAAGCCTCCATGGATAACCGGGCTGCTTCGAAAGCCTTTTCGTCAGAACAGAGCTGGAGGCGCTTTTCCATGAGGGGGCGGAGGGCATGAGCAGATCCGCCCGGCAGGGATTCGGGCTCTTTCAGGGCCAGTGCATAGCGTTTGGCCGCCTGTATCCGCTTTCCCCGGGCATATGCCACGTCGGCTAGGCTCGCGTGCCTGTGGAAGGACTTGCCGTAGAGCTTTTCCTCTCGCAGGAGGTAGTTCTCCGCTCCCTCGACATCCCCGAGGGCCATCCGCACGAGGCCGAGGTTCCTCAGCACCACGAGAGAATCGGGTTCCTTCCTGCGAGCCTTTTCGAGCCAGGCCTCGGCTTTGGCGAAATCGCCACGCATGTAGGCGTTCAGCCCAAACCTGACCTGGAGCGTGAAGAAGAATTCGCCCATAGTCCCACTTTCCCATGGAATATCAGGAGTGTACAGTACTGCCGCTCAGGGAACGGCCTGCTACCGGTTCCAGATCCCCCCGTTCAGCCAACGGAAAAAGACAAGACGAGGATGGCGGCGAAAGCTGCAAGCCCCTGAGCAGCCGCGCCCAATCCCAGCATCCGGTAAGCCCCCTTTGCGCCCGTTTCCGTCGAGGATGAAAAAATCCAGAAGAAGCTGTCGTTCCCATGGATGAAGAAGAGGGAGCCGGCGCAAACGGCCAAGGCCCAGATCGCCGGATCGGCCCCGCC
>DATCUA010000208.1:0-2273 GCA_036567645.1 Rectinemataceae bacterium
CCGAAGCCCGGGCGGCGGCGGCCGCACTCGCTCCCGACATCCTGGTCAGCTTCGCGTACGGGAGGATCTTCGGCCCCAAGTTTCTGAGCCTCTTTCCCCTCGGAGGGCTGAATGTCCACCCCAGTCTCCTTCCCCGGCACAGAGGCAGCTCGCCCATCCAGCACGCCATCCTGGAAAGGGACGCCGAAACCGGCATCTGCGTCCAGGCTCTCGCCCTGGAGATGGACTGCGGCGACATATTCGCCTGTGAGCGAATCGGCCTTTCGGGCAGGGAAAGCGCCTCCTCCTTGAGCGCCTGGGCGGCAGAGCGCGGCGCCCTCCTGATTGAGCGCGTCCTGGAGGATATGGAGGCTGGAAGAGCGCGGGGCGTGCCCCAGGTGGGAGAGCCGAGCTATTGCGGGAAGATAGGCAAGGAGGACGGGCTTCTCGACTGGAGCCGTTCGGCCGAGGAGCTCGACGCGCGTATACGGGCCTTCGATCTCTGGCCCCTCGCCTACGGGTATCTCGGCGGCACGAGGCTCAATATTCTGGAAGCGGAGCCCTCGCCCGCACGGGCCGCATTGCCTCGGGCCCTTCCGGGGACTATACTGGGCATCGACCCGGCCAAGGGCATCCTGGTTCAGACCGGCGATGGGGAGCTCGCCCTCAGGCGGCTCCAGCTGGCGGGGCGAAAAGCCCTCTCGTTCAGGGAGTTCGCCAACGGAGCCAGGAATCTAACGGGCAGTGTGATAGAAAACCGAGGACCACGGCTTGAAAACTGAGGATCAGAAGGCCCGCGCGAAGACGAAGGGCAGGTATTTCGATTTCCGCGGCTTTACGAAGGAGCAGAAGCGGAGCCTCGCCCTCTTCGCAGTCCTCCTCTGCGCCCTCTTTTTAACTATCGCCCTCGTCGTCTTCTTTTCGGTTCTACGCGGCCCGGAGCGTGTCATGGTGCCCGACGTTCGGGGCAAGGAGCTGGCCGACGCCCTGATCTCCCTCCAGGAACGCGAGCTGTATCCCCGCCTTTCCTTGCGCTTCACCGACAATCCCCTGGACAGGAACACCATCCTCGAGCAGTCGCCCGGTCCCGGATCCATCGTCAAGGCCGGAAGGCGCATCAAGCTCAGCGTCTCCAGGGGAGCCGTCCTCGAAAAGGTGGAGGATTACCGAGGCAAGGACCTGGAAACCCTGAAGCTTCAGCTCCAGAGCCTCTTCTCATCGTCCAAGGCCCTCCTCACCATCAGGGAGCCCGCGCTCTACCGGTGGGACGAGGCCGCGCCCGGGACTATCCTGGAACAGAAGCCCGAACCAGGCACGGGCATATCGGGTCCGACCGTGCTCGAGCTCGTCGTCTCCAAGGGGCCGGAGGCCAAGAAGGTGGCGGTGCCGGATTTTACCGGCCTGGGCATACAAGCTGGAGTAGACAAGGCCGAGACCTCTCCGATGGTCGTGGACTTCGAAATGCGGCCAGCAAAGCAGGGGGAGAGCTTCGGCGTCGTGGTAGCCCAGAAACCCGAGGCTGGAGCGGAGGCCAAGGCCACCGATCGCCTCCTCGTCACCTTGAGCGCTCCCCAGCCGTCCAAGGGCACGGTGAGCGGGATATACAAGTACACGCTGCCAACCTACCCCTATCCGGTGGACATCCGCCTCGAGGCGGTGAAGCCTTCCGGTCAGACGAGTCTCCTGGGAGCCTTCAAGCATCCCGGAGGCCAATTCAGCCTTCCCTTCTCCCTCCCTTCGGGTTCCGCGATCGTGCTCTACGCCCTGGATAGGGAACTCGCCCGCACCGAGGTGAAGGAATGAGCCAGGGCGGAGAAGATATTTCCCGCGCCTTCGCTGAAGACTCTCCAGGGCTTCCCGAGAGCGATCCAGAGCTGGCTTGCGAGATCGTTCTCATCCACGTATACGACATAGGCCGCTCGGTCGACCTCAAGAAGGCGGCGGGCTATATTCCGGCCTATCCCGACATAGGCTTCGGCAAGCGCCGCGACACTCCCTCCTATCTCACCCTGCCGAAGCCCCTGGTGCTCACCCTGAACACCCAGGACTGCGACGCTCCCTGCCTGGAACGGTTCAGCGCCCAGGCCAAGATATACGACGACGGAGCCCTCACCCTCGTCCTGCGCTACCGGCTTTCATCCCGTTTCGGCGAGCTTGCGGACAAGGTCAATCTGCCCTTGAGATCCCAGCCCGGCTCGGAAACCATCCAGGAATTCGCCGATTCGAGTTTTCAGATGGTGGTTAACGCCATCAAGGACGCTGTCGCGGGACTCAAGCAGGACTGGAACTTCGAC
>DATCUA010000209.1:0-6708 GCA_036567645.1 Rectinemataceae bacterium
GCCGAGGGCTTCCGCTCCCTTGGCTTGGAATACCGGCTCGCATCTTCCTTGGCCGAAGCTTTTCGCGCATCGGGCGCCGAAGCCTGCTTCATCATGAGTCCCTTATCCTCGCCAGAGCTTTCGGCCAGGCTTGCCGAACGCGGCCTCGAACCCTTGAGCTCTTTGTATTCGCTCGGCTAGGCCTTCCGCCCGGCAAGGCTCAAGATCAGCGCTCCTATCCTAGCCCAATCCGTATCGGCCCATGTCCACCCGGCCGGCCTCATCCACCTCGACGCCTTCCGCCTTGAGGAGCTCTGCCTGGAGCTCCTTGCCCGATCCTTCGCTCAGGGCTATGCTCCCGTCCTTGCGCAGTATTCTCCACCAGGGCAGGTCATGCGACCGCGACATGGAGGAGAGGATCCTCACCACCTGCCTCGCCGAAGCCGCCCCTCCAGGCAAGCCGGCGAGTTCTCCTGCCCTGCCATAGGATATGACCCTTCCCGGAGGTATGGAGCGGAGGAATTCGATGAGATCGAGGGTGGATTGGCTGGGCATGGGCCCAGTATATCAGGTTGTCTTGCCCAGCGCCCTGTCCTGGGCTGCCTCATAGGCGCTGTAATCGAGGAAATCGTAGAGTTCCTTCCTCGTCTGCATGGAGCCGAGGATCGATACCTGGCTTCCCGTTTCCCGGACAGTCCTCATGGCGTCGAAAGCGGCTTTCTGCATCGCCCTGGCCGCAGTGAGGGGGTAGAGGACCATGGCAACTCCCGCTTCTTTCAGCTCTTCCAGCCCGCAGAGAGGGCTCAAGCCGAATTCCGTCATGTTGGCTAGAACCGGGCCGGGCACGGCCGCGCAGACCGAGCGGAACGCCTCGAGATCAGGGAGGGCCTCGGCGAATATGGCTTCGGCCCCTGCTTCCAGATAGGCGCAAGCCCGATCCACCACCCCGCTCAAGCCTTCCGACTGGAATGCGTCCGTACGCGCCATGATGAGGAAGTCCGGATCGGTCTTGGCGTCGGCCGCAGCCTTGAGCCGTTCAACCATCTCTCCTGCAGAAACCACGGCCTTGCCCGGCCTGTGGCCGCAGCGTTTCTGAGCCACCTGATCCTCGATATGGACGGCTGCAGCGCCTGCGTCCGTCATTTTGCGGATAGATCGAGCTATGGTGAGCGCCCCGCCCCAGCCCGTATCTATATCGACGAGGAGGGGAAGATCGACGGCTTCGGTGACGCGGCGGACATCTGCCAGAACGTCCTCGAGGCAGGTTATTCCCAGGTCGGGCAAGGCGTACGAATAATTAGCCACGCCGGCTCCAGAGAGATAGAGAGCCCGGAATCCGAGGCTAGAAGCCATGCGCGCCGCATAGGCGTTGATTACGCCCATGATCTGGAGGGGGCGTTCCAACTCCAAGGCCTGGCGGAACTTAGCGCCTGCGCTCGAGCCCTTCATCTGACCAAGAACCCGGCTAGAATCGGCGTAACGATGAGGACGATCACCATCCTGAACAAGTGGAACATCATGGATACGGGGGTTTCCGCCCCGGCGTCCGTAGCCGACAGCGCCATGCCCGAAAGGCCTCCAGGAGCCGTGCCGTAGATGGCGGTGAGAAGATCTATTCCGAAAACCTTGTGCAACACGAAGGACATGGCCAGGCAGAAGAGGATAAGGAGGATGATATAGCCCAGAGCCACGGGGATTATTTCCGGATGCTTCTTTATCGTCTCGACATTGGAATTGGATATGACGACATAGGCTACGAGTATCTGGGATACCGCGGAAAGGAGACTGCCCGATGCCACATCGCCCCCGACCAAGCCCTTCGCCAGCAGCCCGAGGATGAGGCCTCCCGTGAGATAGCCCGAGGGCAGCTTGAGCCGGTTGCCCAGCCAGGCTCCCACCAGCATGGCACCGATGATAATCGCCTTTTCCCTCATGGTTCGATCCCCCGGAGAAGCCTCTACATGAGTTTGCGTATCGAATCTATATAGGTTCCGTCCCGATATTCCACCAAGCCCACGATTTCGTCGGAAAAGCGCACTTCTTCGGGAACGCCGGTCGTGCGCTCGATCTCGGCTTTGAGTTGGGAGATGCTCTTGACCGGCAACTTGGCTTCGCGGGCCTTGGCCAGGAGGTCTTCCCTGCGGGGATTGATGGCTATGCCCCGTTCGGTGACGATGGCGTCCACGGTCTCCCCGGGCGTGACGACGGTCTGCACCTTTTCTCGGATGGACGGTACGCCGTTGCGCATGGACGGGATGGTGATGATCGCTAATTTGGCTCCCGCCGCCGTATCCGAGTGTCCCCCCGAGGCTCCGCGCAGGACTCCATCGTGCCCCGTGAGGACATCGACATTGAAATCCACGTCCACGTCCAAGGCGGCCAGGACTACCACGTCCAGGTCGTTCACGAGGCAGCCCTTGTTGAAGGGATTGGCGTACCAGGACGCGTCGGCCTCCATGTGGTAGGGATTGGTGGCCATCGACTGGGTTACCGCGGCGTCGAAGCTCTGCACGTCGAAGAGGCTTTTGAACAGCCCCTCCTTGAGCATGTCGGCCATGTAGCCCGTGATGCCGCCTACGCAATAGCTTCCCACGATCCCGCCGGCTTTCATGTAGTCGCGGACATATCGGGCAACCGCCAGGCTCGGGCCTCCGCCACCCGTCTGGAAGGAGCAGCCCTCGCGCAGGTAGCCCGAAGCCTGGATGAGCTTGAAGCCCAGTTCGGCGATACGGAGCTGAACCGGGTCGCGGGTTATCCGCGTGGCGCCGGTGGCTATCTGCGAAGGATCCCCGATGGAATCCACTACCACAACCTGGTCGACCAGGTACTGGGGTATGGAAATCCTCGGCGCCAGGGGATAGTCGACGATATTGTCGGTAACGGCTATCACATGGGCCGCGTACCGTGCGTCCACCATGGCGTAGCCCATGGCTCCGCAGGCTGTCTTGCCAGTAGAGCCCGTCATGTTGCCCAATCTGTCGCAGGCCGGGGCCCCTAGGAAAGCCACATCGATGCGCAGGCTGCCTTCCTCGATAGCCCTCGCCCTGCCTCCGTGGCTGCGGATTATGGCGGGAGTGTCGAGAAGCCCTCCCGTGATCGCCTTTCCCACTTCGCCTCTGACGCCAGAGGTGTTGAGCCGAGTGACCACGCCCTTCCTGATGGCTTGGGCCACGCAATCGTGGGAATCCCCGAGCGAGGAGGGGGCGAGAGTGAGATCGCGGAAGCCCATGGCTTCCAGCTCCTCCAAGACCAGGCCCACCACGGCGTCTCCGTTACGAAGGTGGTGATGGAACGAAATGGTCATGCCGTCTTTCAGGCCCGAGCGCTCTATCGCCTTTTTCAGGCTCGGGGCCACCTTGTCCATGCAGGGGGCCGGCACTTTTCTGGGAAGAGCGCGAGGCGTGTATAGGTAGGAGCCGTCCAGGCGAGCGTAGGCTCCGGCGTAGGGATCCAGCTTGCCCAAGCCGGGGACTTCCCGAGGCACGAGTCGGCCTATGGAGTTGGATACGCAGGGATAGTTCATGGCTCGCTTACCTCCATACCGGCGAGGGCGGCCAGTTCGATCACCCGCCTGGCCTGGGCCACCACGGGGGCGTCGACCATACGGCCATCCACGGATACCACGCCCAAGCCCCGCGCCTCGGCTTCCCTGGCCCCGGCCACAATCCTAACCGCCTTGGCCAGCTCCTTGGGATCGGGGGCGTAGGCCGCGTGGATCACGGGGATCTGCGAGGGGTGGATGGCCGCTTTGCCCGTGAATCCCAGGGATACGGACAGGGCTGCGGCTTCCGCCAGGCCGGCCAGGTCGGCCACGTCAGTGTACACCGTGTCGAAGGCTTCCAAGCCGTTCGCCTTGGCGGCTATCACCACGGCGCTCTTGGCGTAGAGGAGCTCGAGCCCCGCCTTGGTGGCCTTGATGCCCAGATCGGCCGCCAGATCCTGACCGCCAAGGGTAAGCCCCACCAGTCTATCCGAGGCGGAGGCTATGGAATCGAGGTTGACGATGGCCCGCGCCGTCTCCAGCATGGCCTGTATGCCAACGCTCCCCCGGGGGATGCCGTTCTCGTCCTCCAAAGCGGAGATGATCCTGTCCGCCTCCAGAACGTCCTCGGCAGAATCCACCTTGGGAAGCCGAATCGCGTCGGGCCGCGAGGGAATGATCGCGGCCAGGTCGTCCTCGAAAAAGGGCGTATCGCGGCCGTTGATCCTCACCACTTTTTCCACAGACCCGAAGTCCAGAGCCAGGAGGGCATGGGCGACGAGGCAGCGAGCTGCGTCCTTTTCCGCTAGCGCTATGGAGTCTTCCAGGTCGAGAAGAACTCCGTCCGAACCGTAGATCGCGCAATTCTGAAGCATCCCGGGGTTGTTCCCCGGGATGTACAGCAGGGACCGCCTGGGGCGGTCCCTGAAACCTTTGCTTCTCATGCTGCTTGCTTTTTCCTCCGCACGAGGGCGTACACGAGAGTGCCTACGGCCAGTACGAGGAATACGGCGGAAATGGGCTTCTGGAAGAAGATAGCCGGATTCCCGTCCGAAAGGACCATGGAATTCCTCAAGTTCTGCTCCGTCGACCCGCCCAGAATGAGGGCGAGCACAAGTGGCGGGAGAGGAAGCTCGATCTTGGAGAATAGGTAGCCGATGACGCCGGCTATCATGACAATAATGAAATCGAAGGAAGAGTAATTGAGGAAGTAGGTTCCGATAAGGGCCAGGCCCATGATGATGGGAAGCATGATCCTGGTGGGAACCCTCAGTATCTGGACGAGAGGAATGGCCAAAGGCAGGTTTATGATGATGAGGATGAGGTTGCCTAAAAGCATGGAGGCTATGACGCCCCAGGCTATCTCGGGATGGTCCGTGAAAAGGGTGGGGCCGGGTCGGACGCCCAGCATCATCAGGGCGCCGAGCATGACTGCCGTCGTGCCCGAGCCGGGGATGCCCAAGGTGAGAAGGGGAACCATTGCTCCGCAGGAGCAGGCATTGTTCGATGCTTCAGGAGCCGCGAGACCTTCGATGGCTCCCTTGCCGAATTCCTCGGGTTTCTTGGAAATGTTCTTTTCCAGGGCGTAGGACATGAAGGTGGCTATTGAACCGCCCATCCCGGGGAGAACGCCGATTATGAAGCCCAAGGGCGAATTGCGGAGCATGGGCTTCCAGCTGCGTTTCCAGTCATCCTTGGTTATCCACACCTTGCCTATGGACTTGGAGTCGAACTTGTAGACGGCGTTGATGTCCTTGAAGTTCTTATAGACCTCGGTAACGGCGTAGACGCCTATGATGATGACCAGGAAGTCGATCCCGTCTATCAAACCCTCGATCCCGTAGGTGAAGCGGATTATACCCGTCATCCCGTCGATTCCGATCGTGGACAACATGAGGCCGAAGGAAATGGCCACCAATCCCTTGAGGAGGCTTCCCTCCGAAAGAGTGATCGTAGCTACGAGGGCGAAGGCCAAGAGGGAGAACATCTCTGCCGGGCCGAACTTGAGGGCGGCATTGGCTATGGGCTGGGTGAGGAAGACCAGGAAAAACATGCCAATCATTCCGCCGATGAATGAAGCTATCGCGGAGATAGCGAGAGCGGGGCCCGCCCTCCCGTTCTTGGTCATCGGGTACCCATCGAAGCAGGACACGATGGCTGAGGCGTCGCCGGGCACGTTGATCATGATGGAAGCCCGAGAGCCTCCGAACATGGCTCCGTAGTACACGGCGCACATGGTGATGAGGGCTGTGGCGGGATTCATGCCGAATGTGATGGGTATGAGGATGGCCACGCCCGTGGCCGGCCCCAAGCCGGGCAGCATGCCGATTATCGTTCCCAGGGAGCCTCCGATGAATACCCAGAGGACGTTGGTCCATGTGAGGGCGGTCTGGAAACCCAGGCCTAGATTGGTGAATATCTCTTGCATGGGTAGGCTCCTTTAGAAGGGCAGAAGCTGCTCGAGGAAGCCGCGGGGCAAGCTGAGCTTGAGCGCAACCCCGAAGACCCCATAGCAGATGACCGAAAACGCCACGGCCACGATGATGTTTTGAACCAAGCGCCCCTTGTTGATGAGCGTGGAGATGAAAAGCATGAAGAGCGTGGTCGGGATGATGAAGCCCAGCGGATCCATGAGGAGTCCATAGACAACGCCCACTACCGTGGTCAGGAAAATCTTGATCCAGACATCCTTGCGTTTGATGAAGCCGAAATCGGCCTTTTCCTTGGGCTTCTTGGAAATGAAATCCAGGATTACGAGAGCCACGCCAGAACCGAGGGCGAGGAAACCAGCCACGCTGGGAAAGAGCTTGGGCCCCAGCTTGTCGCCCATCTTCATCTCGGGCAGGAGCATGGTCGTTATCAGGTAGATCACGCCCACGACTATGGCGACGATCCCGCTGATCATGTTCTTTGTCACGTAGATACCTCCCGTGGTGGCCAGGCGGAAAACGCGCGAACGGCGAGGAAGGCCATAGCGCCTTCCCCGCCCAATTCCATAGGCCTAGTCCTTACTTCTTGAGCCCTACGGTCGTCAAAAGCTCGTCGAATATCCCCGTCTGCTCGGCGAGGTACTTCGTGTGCGTGGCCGAATTCTGGTAGAAGTTCGTCCATCCCAGCTTGGAAATCTGATCCTTCCACGTCTGGGTCTGCACCATCTTGCCGAATACGTCGTCCCAGTAGGCCACCTGCTCGGGGCTGAGCCCAGGCGCGGCGATGATGCCTCTCCAGTGCGGGAACACGACATCCGT